>DATNKH010000565.1:0-3092 GCA_035603475.1 Thermoanaerobaculia bacterium | reverse complement strand
ACCGCCATGGTGTTCGTCATGTGGATGGAAGCGCTGCTGCCGCCGGCGCGGAAGAAGCTCAGCTTGCCGCCGGCCTCGGGGCGGCGCTCCGAGAAGACGAAGTTCAGGATGGTGGTGCCCGCCTGCGCCACCAGGAGCGATTCGCCCAGCTCGAGCCCGGTCTGCCGCACCGCCGGCGCGTGCGCGAAGAGGCCGCCGCCGTAGAGCAGGGCGGTGAGGCCTTCCGAGTACTTCCCCATCCCCGCCTGGCCGGCGAAGTCCGTCCAGGCGCTGTGGCGGTAGAACGAGGAGCGGAGAACGTCGCGCCGGATCTCTTCCTTGTGCGCCTCGAGGGCAGCCGCGGCGCCGGCCAGGGCGACGAGGTAGATCCACTGGCCGCGGCGCCGCGGCGGCGCCTCGATGCGCACCGTGCGCCACAAGGTCCGCCCCGCGCCGCGCAGGTCGCCCCAGAACGTCGCCGCCAAGCCGGGCGCCGGTGCCCCAGCCTCGGGCTCGGCGGCGGGCGCCGCCGCGGTGCGCTGGTCCGCGGCGGGTGCAGCCGCGGCGCCCTGGTCCGCGACGCCCTGGCCCGCGGCGCCCAGGTCCGCGGCGCTCAGGTCCGCGGCGCTCAGGTCCGGTGCTCTCTGGCCCGCGGCGCTCAGGTCTGCGGCTCTCTCGTCCGCAGCGATTCGCTCCTCGGCCGGCGGCGCCTCCTGGGCTCCGCGCTCCGGTGCTGCCGCCGCGCACAGTGGCGCCTGGAAGAGCAGCGCCGCCAGCGCGGTCAATGCCGCGATCGCGAACGCGCGCCCGATCGTCGCGCCGCGGCCGGGTCTCGCCGCCATGATTCGCCTCCCGCCGATTGGCCGCCGAAGGCCCTCGATGATCGCCGGTGGCCGCCGATTCTGCCGATTCCCAACGCCGGCCGCCGCCCTCGATGATGTGTCATCCGCGGTGTCGAAGGGAAGGACCTTGCCACGAGCAGCAGGTCCACGCCGGCCCATCGGCGCCGGGCACGGGAGCCGGAGCGGTCCCGGCAAGGACCCGAGAGGTTGCGGCTACAATGGCGCCGGCGTCGGCCAAGATCCTTATGAGGAGCGGGGTGCGCAAGCTGGAGTGGGGCGCGGGTGCGTTGCTCGGCCTGCTGGTGCTCTGGGCGCACGGCCTGCGGTTCGTGCACGCGGGCGGCCTGTGGCGGGACGAGGCGGGACTGGCGCACCTCGCGACCATGCCCTCGCTGGGCGCGGTGTGGCGGCTGCTGGCGCGCGACTCGGTCCCGATCCTGGCGCCGCTCGCCATCCGGGCGTACGCGGGGGTCGCCGGCGCGGGCGACCAGGCCCTGCGCGGCTTCGGGCTGGCGGTGGGCCTCGCCGTCGCGGCAGCCCTTTGGCTGGCGGCGCGATCGACCGGGCGCTCTCTGCCGCTGCTCTCGTTGGCGCTGGTCGGCGTCAACGCCGCCTTCGTCGTCTTCGGGGATTCGCTCCGCGGCTACGGCCTGGGGAGCCTGTTCATCCTGCTCAGCTTCACGGCGCTGGGCCGGCTGCTTGCGCACCCCGGTCCGGGGACCGCGGCCGCCGCCCTGCTCGCGGCGCTGGGGGCCGTGCACAGCCTGTTCGGCAACGCGGTGCTGGTCGGAGCGCTCTGCTCCGCGGCGGCGATCGCGGCGATGTGGCAAGGGCGCCGGCGGGCCGCGGCGGCGGCGCTCGGGGTCGGGATCGCGGCAGGACTGTCGCTGCTGCCGTATGCGGCCACCTTGCAAGAGGCCCGCTCGGCGAGCTTGCTGGTCAGCCATCCCGTCTCGCCGTGGCTGATCGTGCGCGTGCTGGCGGCGACGCTGGGACCCGTGGCGGCGGCGTGGCTGGTCCTGCTGGGGCTCGGGCTGGCAGGCCTGGCCTGGCGGCTCGTCGGCCGGCGCCGCGAAGCCGGCCGCGACGGCGCCGCCCGCGAAGCCGGTCCGAGCGCGGCATCCGCCGCCGCCGGCGAAGATGGTTCAGGCGAGGCACCCGCCGCCGCCCGCGATGGCGGTCCGGACACGGCACCTGCCGCCGCTCGCGGTGTCCCTCCGGCCACCGCACCCGCCGCCGCGCTGGCGGCGCCGAAGGCGCGGGACGCGCGGGGCGGGGCAGTGCGGGAGGCTCGGGTCGCCCGGACCCGGGACGACACGCTGCGGCTGTTCAGCGCCCTGGTCATCGTGCTGGGTGTCGCGGGCCAGCTGCTGTTCCTGGCGTTCCTCAGGTTCACGCCACGTGCCTGGTACGACCTGCCGCTGATCGCCCTGGCCGGCGGCGCGCTCGAGCCGCTGGTCGCCGGCCTCTGCCGCACGCCGTGGACGCGCCTGGCGCGCGTCGCGCTGGCGCTGGCGCTCGCGGCCACGCAGCTCCCCGCCGCGCTGCCGCGGCTGCGGATGCGGATGACCAACGCCGACCTGGTGGCGCGCCGGCTGGCGGTCGCGGCCGCCGGCGGGGACCTGGTGGTGGTGTCGCCGTGGCACTTCGGCATCAGCTTCGATCGCTACTACCGCGGTCCGGCGAGCTGGATGACGCTGCCGCAAGTGGCCGACCACCAGATGCATCGGCACGACCTGCTGATGGCGAGGCTGGCCGCCCCCCATCCGATCGACGACGTGCTGCAGGCCGCGCGGCGGACGCTCGCCGGCGGCCACCGGGTCTGGCTGGTCGGCGAGCTGCGTCTGCCGCCCCCGGGCCGGCAGCCGCCGATCCTGCCCCCCGCGCCCGGCACCTCCTGGGGCTGGGACGATCTGCCCTACGGCATCTCCTGGGAGCTGCAGCTCGGCGCGCTGCTGCGCGATCACGCCACGTCGCTGCGGGAAGTGCCGGTGCCCTCCACCGACCCCATCAGCCCTCTCGAGCACATGCCGCTGGCGGTCGCGGACGGCTGGCGCGGCTGAGCGCTGCTAAGAAGAGGGGACCCGGCTGCCCGGTTCTACCCGTAGCGCCTTCGGAGCTCAGACGTGTCGCTCAACTTACCAGCGTCTATCGGATCGCCCCCCGCATCCCCCCAACCCCCTTCCCTCCCCTCCGGGGGGGAAGATACGGTCTTGCTTGTCAAGGGGTAGCCACTGCAACGAAGGGCTGATCGTTCTTTAGTACTCCATA
>DATNKH010000564.1:0-2806 GCA_035603475.1 Thermoanaerobaculia bacterium | reverse complement strand
CCGCCGGAGGGCTCCCCCGCTTCCCCGCCGTCCCCCGCTTCCCCGGCGTCCCCCGCTTTCCCCGCGTCGCCCGCTTCCGGGGCCGCCACCGCGATCGCCGCCGACGCCGCCCTGTACGCGTTCCTGACCCTGCTGGTCTGGGGGTTGACCGCGCCGCTGTGCGGGCTGTGGCAGGACGACGCGGCGCTGCTCGGGATCGCGCTGGCGCGCCGCGGGCAGGGATGGGCGGGAGTGTTCGCGCCGACCGGCAGTCCCCTGCGCCGGCTCTACGAGCTGCCGTTCTTCCTCGCCCAGGCCACGCCGCATCCGGTCCGCGCCCTGCAACTCCTGTACGGCGCGCTCTGGATGGGTAACGCCCTCGCCGCCGGCTGGATCGCGGGCCTGCTCATCCCGCGCCGCCCCCTCACCCGCCTCCTGGTGATCGCCTTGACGTTGACGGCGACCAGCGACTACCTGACCGACAACCTGACGGCCATGGGCTACCAGTTCGCCGTGCTCATGCTGCTCCTGGCCATCGGCAGCGGCCTGCGTTTCCTGCAGGGCGGCGGCGCGGGTTGGCTGCCGGCCGCCGCCGCGGCGCTGGCCGCCAGCCTGTGGACGATCGACGTCGCCATCCCGGCACTGGTCTTCCTGCCGTTCCTCGTGGCCTGGCAGGCGGGCGTCCGGCCGCGCTCCCGATCGGTGGCGCTGCTGCTGGCGTGGGGGGCGGTCGCGGCGCCCGTCGCGCTCCTCGAGTGGCGCTTCCTGCACGACCCGACGAGCTACGCCGCCGTGGCCCTGAGGCCGGTCCCGCCAGGCGAGCTCGCCAGCCGCGCGATGACCCTCTGGTCCGAGAACTTCATGCCCTGGCAGTGGGCCTTCGCCCGCAAGCTCTGGTACCTCAGGCCGCCCGTCGCCATCCCCGCTGCCGCCATGGCCCTGGCGGCGGCGCTCGCCGTCGCGGCCCTGGCGCTGCGGCTCCGGCGCATGCCGCCCGAGCCGCCGCCGGCGCCTGCCGCAAGGGTGCTCGGCCTGGCGGCGCTCCTGGCGTTGATGGCCCTGGCCGCCAACGCCGCGTACGCCAACGTCCAACTCTCCGACATCCGCTACCGCACGCACGTGATGTCGCGGATCTGGGTCTCGCTCGCGCTCGGCATCCTCGCGGGCTGGGCGGCGGCGAGATGGCCGCGGGCCAGGCTCGGCGTCCTCGCGGTGCCCGCGCTGTTTGTCGGACTGGGCACCTGGGGAGGCCTCGAGCGGCAGGACCTCTTCCTGGCGACGTGGCGCCAGCACCGGCGCGAGCTGCTGTCGATCGCGACGAGCGCGCCGGCGCTCCGCCCGGGCACCAGGGTCATCCTGCGGAGCGGCGACAGGCCCCCCATCTATCTGGCTACCCAGGTCGAATACTTGACGATCTCGTGGCTGCGGCTGCTCTACGAGGAGCCGCACATTCACGGCCTTCGCCTGGGGCCGCAGCTCGACACCGGGTGCCGGCCGGGCCCGCGGGGCCTGGACTGCTGGCACGCCGGGAAGGGCGACTGCTTCGCCGCGCGCACCTGCGCACCGGATCACTACGACTACGACCGCACGATCCTCATGGACTACGACGCGCCGGCAGGCGTGTACAGGCTGCGGGCCTCGCTCGCCGGCGACCCGCTCGCCGCGGGAGCGGCGGCAGCCGCGGCGGCGTACCGGCCCGAGGAACGCATCATCCGGCGTCCGCTGTCGACCGCCCAGCGGCGGCTGCTGCTGCTCGAGTGATCCGAGATCCGAGGTCACCCCGGCAGCGCCCGGCGCCGCGCGGCGGGCGTGCTAGATTCTCCTCGCAGGCAGCCTGAGGCCGATCCCGGTGCCGTCTCCTGAAGCCATGACGCAGGCAGGGCGCCCCGATCTCTCGGTGGTCGTGCTTTGCTATCGCGCCGGGGAACGGGCGCGCCTGGTCGCGGACAACATCGCATCGACTCTCGTCGCGCGTGGGATCACGAAGTACCAGCTCGTGCTGGTGGGCAATTATCTCGAGGGCACGAGCGACGTGACCCCCGAGGTGGTGAGAGGCATCGCCGCGAACGACTCGCACGTGATCTGCTCGGCGGTCGCCAAGCGGGGCATGATGGGCTGGGACATGCGCACCGGCCTGGATCTCGCTCGCGGCGAACGCCTGGCGATCATCGACGGCGACGGCCAGATCCTCGCCGAGGACCTGCTGCGCACCATCCAGGAGCTCGACCGGGGCGGTTACGACCTGGTCAAGGCCTCCCGCGTGCACCGCGGCGACGGCCTGCTGCGCAAGGTGATCTCGCTCGGTTTCAACGCGCTCTTCCGCCTGCTCTTTCCGGGCCTCCACGCGCGCGACGTGAACGCCAAGCCCAAGGTCATGACTCGCGCCGCCTTCCAGCGCCTCGAGCTCGCATCCGACGATTGGTTCATCGACGCCGAGATCATGATCCAGGCGCGGCGCCTCGGCTTCCGGATCGGCGAGGTCGAGACCGACTTCCTCGCGCTCACCGGGCGGCGCTCCTTCATCAACCTGCGAACGGTGCTGCAATTCCTCCGCAACCTGGCGCGCTATCGCCTGCGGGAATTCCGGCGGCAGCCGCAGGCGTGAGACTCCTCGTCACCGGCCCCGGCAACCTCGGCGCCCGGCTGCTGCCGAAGCTCGCGCGGCTGGGAGTCCGCGGCCGGGTGCTTCATCGGCGAGCCGCCCTCGACGTCCCGGCAGGCTGGGAGACCGTACGGGCCGACCTCGCGGAGCCGTCGTCGCTGGCGCGCGTGTGTGACGGCTGCGACGCCGTCCTGCACCTGGCCGCGCTGACCCACAGCAACGACG
>DATNKH010000563.1:0-2000 GCA_035603475.1 Thermoanaerobaculia bacterium | reverse complement strand
TGGGCTCGATCACTGGCGCGGTCCTCCCGTCACGGTGACACCCGGCGGCGGCAGGCGTCGCCGGACCACCCGTCGCGTTCAATCGCTGTCGCTGTCACCGTCACTGTCGTCGTCGCCGTCGCCCTGGTCTTCCTGGTCGCTGGCGCCGGGCGCCGGCGCCTGGTCCTCGCGGAGCGTGATGCGCATGCCGTGGACGCCTTTCGCCTCGAACACCGCGCCGTCCTTGAGCGTCTTGTCGAGGCCGATTCCGGGAATGAACGGGAACCAGGTCGCGCCGAGCGACGAGATCGTGCCGCGTGCGCCCTCGAAGCGGCGCGTGCCGCCGGTGATCACCATCGCGATCGAGATCACCAGCTGCGCCGACTGGTCACGCAGCGGGATGACATAGCTGTTCGCCGGCCCGACGGCGAAGATCGAGCCCTCGTGGAGGCGCCAGATCGCCTTGGTGGGGTGCAGCTTCATGCGGAAGTCCGGGATCGGGCTCGGCTTGTCGTAGGGCTTTTCCGGCGCCGGCGGGAAGGTAAACAGATCGTCGCCGACCTTCGACTTGAAGACGCCGACGTAGTTGCCGGCGAAGTCGCCGTTCAAGCGATGAAGCCGGCCGTTGGGGACGATGTACAGGTCGACTTTGTTGCGGATGTAGACCGTCGCCGTTCCCAGGCTGCGGGTGATAATCACCCGCTCGTACGGGCCTTCCGCCGCCGCCAGCTCGAACAGGCCGCCGGCGGGCCCGTCGCCGAGGTTGCCGCCGAGGCCGCCGCCGCCCTTGTCGGCCAGGGTCTTCAACGCCTCGGCAATGCTCTGCAAAGCGCCTTTGCTGCCTTCATCCTTGGGCATGTCTCTACCTCCCGTCGCGGGGAAATTGGGCCCGGCTCAGAGCCGATCCCGGATCTCTTTCAGGACCTTCACCTGGTCCTTGTCGTACTGCGCGTCCTGGCGCTCCAGGCGCCGGTCGACGCTGAAGACGAAGGTGATGTACTTCTCGTCCTCGGCCGGGATCTTCCAGGGAGCGCCGACCTTGAAGTCGCCCGGATAACCGTTCTGCGCCCAGACGGTGGGGCGCTTGACTTCGCCCGCGGCGACCCTGGCCATGAAGTGGGCGATCTTGAGCGCTCCGTAGGAGCCGCCGTCGGTCGAGTAATTCACCACGTCTTGGTGCTCTCGCTCCAGGGTCGCCTCGAGGTCGCGCTTGGTGAACAGGATCGAATAGGTCACGTACTTGAGATCGTCGCCGCCCAGGTCTTGATCGTTCAATGTCGTCGCCTCCTCGGTCGTTGCGTTGCTTGCGTTTTCAGGCCCGCCGCCGGCGCGCCGGCCGCCGCCTGGACTGTCGGCGAGAGCCCGAGCGGCGCCGTCCACCAGGTCGTCGATCCCCCGCTCGCTGATCCGCCGAACCTCACCCATGGTCACCGCCAGCGCTTCCATCGAGTAGGCCAGGGCCGCCATGGGAAGCTTCAGCAGCTCGCCGATGAGCTTCAGCACTAGCCGCCGCCGGGGGGCATCGGCCCCCAGCCGCCCGGGCGTGTCGCCGCCTGGCCCGCCTGGCCCATCGCATCCGCCATCCGCTCCGCCGCCTGCTGGGTCGCGCGCAGCGCACCCGAGGCGCTCCAGGAGTCCCCGCTCACCAGGTTGAACATGGTGTCGACGAGACCGCGTTGGAGGCGATCTCCGGCATCGAAGTTGCGCTTGAGGAAATCCCCCAGCTGCTCGCGGGCGGCGGCGGTGACCGTGTCGAGCTCCGCCGCTCCCCCGGGTGCAGCCAGCTTGGTCAGCTGCCGCAGCCCGAAGAGCGGCAGAGCCAGCGACAGGCTGAAGATCGATTTCGTCCACTCTCGCATGCAGCCTCCTTTTCCGAGCGGCCTCAGCCGCGGCCGGTGGCGCCCAGCGCCAGGGCGCCCAGCAGCAACCAGGCGAGGGCCGCCGCGCGCTCGCCCCATGGCGAAGGCAGGGTGCCGCCGCGGAGCGCCGCCACGAGCACGCCAAATGCCGCTGCCGTCAGC
>DATNKH010000562.1:0-6033 GCA_035603475.1 Thermoanaerobaculia bacterium | reverse complement strand
AAAGCGGCCCAGGCGGAACGACGCGAAGTGAGGAGCCATGGTCCGCCAAGCATAAGCGAAGGCGCCCGAATCCGGAATTCGGGTAGTGTCCTTGATTTCTAGATTGCCCTTGCCTCCCTCCCTCCGTTTGGGCGAGGGTCCCAGACTAGAGGGGGCGGCGCAGAACTGCAGACCCTCGCCCAAACGGCGGGAGAGAGGCAAGGGCAATCCAGCAATCAAGGACACTACCCGGCGGCGGGATAGGATCGGAGGACCGGCGGATGGGGCGGATGCGGGTGATGGTGCTGTACGGGACGCGCCCGGAGCTGATCAAGATGGCGCCGGTCGTCCGCGAGCTGCGCCGCCTGCCGGAGCACTTCGTGCCGATCGTCTGCACGACGGCCCAGCACCGCGACATGCTCGATCCGCTGCATGAGGTCTTCGCCCTGCGGCCGGACCACGATCTCGACCTCATGCGCGCCGACCAGGGGCTCAACGACCTCGCGGCGCGGGCCTTCGCCGGGCTCGACCCGGTGCTCGCCGGCGAGCGGCCGGACCTGGTGCTGATCCAGGGCGACACGACGACGGCGATGGCCGGGGCGCTGACGGCGTTCCACCGGCGCATCCCGGTCGGACATGTCGAGGCCGGCCTGCGCACCGGCGATCTGCGGCAGCCGTTCCCGGAGGAGGCGAACCGGCGGGTCGTCGACCTGGTCGCGGAGCTCTGCTTCGCGCCGACGCGGCGGGCCGCCGACGCGCTGCTCGCCGAGGGAGTTCCCGGCGCGCGCGTCTTCGTGACCGGCAACACCGTGGTCGACGCGCTGCAGTGGGCGGCGTCCCGGCTGCCGCCGGAACCGGACCGGGACGAGGTGCTGATCACCGTCCATCGGCGCGAGAGCTTCGGCGCGCCGCTGCGGCGGATCCTCGCCGCGGTGCGCGAGCTGGCGGCGGCTTTCCCGGACATCCGCTGGGTCTACCCGGTGCACCGCAACCCGAACGTGCTCCATCCAGCCGAGGAGGCTCTCGGCGGTCTGCCGAACGTGGAGCTGCTGGCGCCGCTGGACTACCTCGAGCTGGTGCGGAGACTGCGGCGGGCCCGGCTCGTGCTGACCGACAGCGGCGGCATCCAGGAAGAAGCGCCGACCTTCGGCAAGCACGTGCTCGTGCTGCGCGACACGACCGAGCGGCCGGAAGGCGTCGAGGCCGGGGTGGCCACGCTCGTCGGCACCGGCAGGGAGCGCATCGTGGCGGCGGCGACGCGGCTGCTGCGCGAGTCGTCCGCCGCACCCGTCGAGATGGTGAACCCGTACGGCGACGGGCAGGCGGCGGCCCGGATCGGCGCCATCCTGGTGCGCTGGGCGGCGGAACGGAGCGGCGGGCCGCCGTCATGACCCAGGAGAGGTCCTCGTTCGCGCCCGCGCGCTGCCTGGTCACCGGCGGCGCGGGCTTCATCGGCAGCAACCTCACCCGGGCCCTGCTGGCGGCCGGCTGCGAGGTGACGGTCGTGGACGACCTCTCGACCGGTAAGCGCGAGCACCTGCCGGCGGATCCACGGCTGACCCTGGTCGCGGCGGACCTCGCGTCGTGGCGGGGCCTGCCGCGGCTGCTCGCCCGCACCGACTACGTCTTCCACCTGGCGGCGCAGGTCGGCAACGTGCTGTCGCTCACCCGCACGGAGCGCGACGCGAAGACCAACGTTCTGGGCACCGTGCGGCTGCTCGCCGCGTGCCGCGGCACCGGGGTGAAGAAGCTCGTCTACTCGAGCTCCTCGGCGACCTTCGGGGAGGCGCAGCGCCTGCCGATCGACGAGGACCATCCCCAGCAGCCGGCAAGCTTCTACGCCCTGAGCAAGCTCACGGCCGAGCGCTATGCCGGCCTGGCTGCCGAGCTCTGGGGGGTACCGGCGGTGAGCCTGCGGTACTTCAACGTCTACGGCCTGCCGATGGAGGACAGCGAGTACACCGGCGTGATCTCGATCTTCTTTGGGCGGCTGCAGCGCGGCGAGGCGTTGATCGTCTATGGCGACGGCGGGCAGGTGCGTGACTTCGTGCAGGTCGGAGACGTGGTCCGCGCCAACCTGCTCGCTGCGCTGCGCGGCCGCCCCGGAGCGGTGTACAACATCGGCACGGGCGTGGCGACGTCGATCGCCGAGCTGGCGCGCACGATGCGCGAGGTCGCCGGCCGGGAGGTCGACCTCCTGATGCAGCCGGCGCGCGCCGGCGAGGTCCGGCGGAGCGTGGCGGACATCGGCCGCGCGCGCCGCGAGCTGGGGTACGAGCCGGAGATCGACCTGCGGCAAGGTCTCGACGAGATATGGCAGAGCCTGAGCTGAGTAGTGCCGCCGCCTCGCCGGTGCTCCACGGTGGCCCACCGGTGCTCGTCGTCGCGGTGGAAAGCGAGGAGCAGGGGCGGTGGCTCGCGGCGATCGATTACGCGCGCGCCGGGGTGCGGCCGATCTATTACCGTGTCGCCGCGGACATGCCTGCCGCGGGGCTGCCTGGCTCGGCCCTGCCTGCTTCGGCCCCGCCTGCCGCGGAAGCGCCCGCCGCGACGCGGGTGCTGGCGCCGATGCGGGCGCAGAGGGCGGACTCCGGCGGCGCGGAGCTGGCGCTGCCCGACTTCACGGCGATCGTCGAGGGCCTGGCGGAGGACCGGCCGGTGGCCTGCTTCGTGGCCGAGGGCGGCCCGCTGGCGCGGCTGGTGGCGGTGGCGGCCGACCTGGCGCGGCTGCCGGTGCTCTACCTGGTGACCACGGGCGCGCAGCTCGAGAGCTTCGGCCGGCGCGAGAAGCCGAGGCCCGACCTCTACTTCCTCGCCGACGAGGAGCTGCTGCCCGAGGCGTCGCTCGATCTGCGGTATGGGGCGACGCTGCTCCCCACCGGTCACCCCGCCGACAGCCCCGCGGCAGGCGAGCGGATCGCGGATGCGATCAGGGATTGGCGCTCGGGAGCGCTGCCGGCGGCGGCTCCCGAGCTGAGCATCGTCGTCCCCGCCTACAAGGAGGAGGGCAACATCGCGCTGGTCTGCGATCGGCTGCTGGCGATGCTCGAGCAGGACGGGCTGAACGCCGAGATCCTGCTCGTCGACGACGCCAGTCCGGATGCGACCTATCGCATCGCCCGCGCCCAGATGCTGCGCTCGCCGCGGATCCGGGCCTTCAGCAAGCCGCCGCCCCGCGGCATGGGCAGCGGCATCCGCTACGGCCTGCGCTACGCGCGCGCGCCGATCGTCGCGGTGACCATGGGAGACGGCTCGGACGAGGTGAGCCGCATCCCGGAGATGTATGCTAAGGTCCACCGGGAAAATTACGGCCTGGCGGTCGGGTCCCGCTACCGGCACCGCCGGAACTATCGCACGGTACCGTTGATCTATCGCTTCTGGAGTGCCTGCTTCCGGCTGGTCACGCGCCTGTTGATTGGGTTGCGCATGTCGGATTACACGAATGCATTCCGCGTGTTCCATCGCCGCATCTTCGAGCGCTACGGCGCCGAGAGCGCCGGCTTCGAGATCTCGCCCGAGATCACGTTCAAGGCATGGTTCGCGACGCGGCGGGTGACGGAGGTCGACGTCTGCCACCTCAAGCGGGCGTCCGGCCAGAGCAGCTTCTCCTTCCTGCGCGCCGGCCCCGGTTATGCCAAGATCCTGCTCAAGGCGCTGGTCAACCGGCTGACGGGCAAGTGGATCGTTCTCGAATGGTAGGGCCATGGTAGGGCGCCCCGCGGCGGCGAGGAGCCGCGCCCGATGAAGATCCTGGTGACCGGCGGCCTGGGCGCGGTCGGCGCGCCGCTCTCGGCTCGCCTGCGGGACGCCGGGCACGAGGTGTGGGTCCTCGACCGTGCCCATCACCACGGCGAGCGGGGCAGCCATTACTATCGCTGCGACGTCGGCGAGCATCGCCAGCTGGAGCGGGTCTTCGACGAGGTGGCGTTCGACTGCGTCTACCACGCGGCGGCGGAGTTCGGCCGCATCAACGGCGAGGACTTCTACGAGACCCTCTGGCGGACCAACGCCGTGGGGACCAAGAACCTGATCCGTCTGCAGGAGAAGCGCGGCTTCCGCATGGTGGTCTTCTCGAGCTCGGAGATCTACGGCGACTACGCGGGCGTGATGCGCGAGGAGGTCCCCGACCAGCACCCGATCCAGCAGCTGAACGACTACGCGGTGTCGAAGTGGGTGAACGAGCTGCAGGTGCGCAACTCGACGGCGCTGTACGGCACCGAGACCGTGATCGTCCGGTTGTTCAACACCTATGGCCCGGGCGAACCCTACAGCGAGTACCGCAGCGTGATCTGCAAGTTCATCTTCTGTGCGCTGCACGGCCTGCCCTACACCGTCTACCTCGACCACCGCCGGACCTCGAGCTACAACGACGACACCGTCCGCACGCTGGCCGCCATCTGCGAGCGTTTCCGGCCGGGCGCCGTCTACAACATCGCGGGCGACACCCTGCACGACATCAAGAGCGTCTCCGACATGATCCTGGCGCAGTGCGGGCGCGGCGACGAGCTGGTGCGCTACCTGCCCGCGGAGGTGCACAACACCCGCGACAAGCGAGCCGCGAACGAGCTCGCCCGCCGCGAGCTCGGCCACCACGAGACGGTCGGGCTCGAGGAAGGCATCGCCCGCACCGTCGCCTGGCAGCGCGCCTACTATGGGGTCTGAGCTGCTGCTGCCGCCGCTGCGCTCGGCGGTCGTGATCGGCGCCGGCTACGTCGGCCTGCCGCTGTGCCTGCAGCTGGCGAAGAGCGGCCTGGACGTGACCGCCGTCGACGTCGACGAGCGGGTGGTGCGGGAGATCGAGGAGCGGCGCGCCAAGATCGAGGAGCAGGAGGATTTCGAGAGCTTCTTCGCCGATCCGGACGTGCAGGCCCATCTCTGCGCGAAGGGAGCGCCGGTCGCGAGCGACGTCTTCGTGATCGCGGTGCCGACCCCGGTCGATCACGCGACGAAGGCCCCGGACCTGCGGGCGGTGGTCGCGGCGACCGAATCGATCCTGCCGGTCCTGCGGCGCGGCAACCTGGTGATCGTCGAATCGACGATCCCGCCGCTGGCGACGGAGCAGGTCGTCGCGCCGATCCTCGAGCGCTCCGGCCTGCGCGTCGGGCCGGACGTCCTGCTCGCCCATTGCCCCGAGCGGGTGCTGCCGGGGAACATCATGGCCGAGGCGGTTTTCAACGCGCGGGTCGTGGGCGGCATCGATCCGCCGTCGAGCCGGCGCGCGGCCGAGCTGTTCGGGCGCTTCGTCAAGGGGAAGCTGCTGCTGACGGACGCGCGGACGGCGGAGTTCGTCAAGCTGATCGAGAACTCGCATCGCGACGTGAATGTCGCGTTCGCCAACCAGGTGGCGATCCTGTGCGAGCGCCTGGGCATCGACGCGGGCGTGGCCATCGAGCTTGCCAATCACCATCCCCGGGTGGAGATCCTGAAGCCGGGCATCGGGGTGGGCGGGCATTGCATCCCGGTCGATCCCTGGTTCCTGGTCGCGGCGTGCCCGGACTTGACCGCGCTGCTGCGCGCCGCGCGCGAGGTCAACGACGGCATGCCGGAGCGGACGGCGGACAAGATCTGCGCGGCGGTCGCGGGCATCGAAGAGCCGCGCGTGGTATGCCTCGGCGCGACCTACAAGCCGAACGTCCGCGACCTGCGCGAGAGCCCGGCGCTCGAGGTGCACCGCATCCTGCGCGCGCGCGGCCTCGACGCCGCGCTCTACGATCCGCTGGTGCCCAGCATGGCCTGCGACTCGGTGCTGTCGGCGGCGCGCGGCGCCGACGTCCTCGCGATCCTGGTGCCGCACCACCTGATCCTGACCGAGCTGCAGTACCGGCGCCACGAGATCCTGCGCGTCATGCGGCGCCCGCAGCTGCTGGCGTTCACCCCCGGGACCATCTGAGAAGGCGCCGGGCTTCGGTCGTCGGCTCGCCGGCGCTCCCGGCGCTGTCTTTGCGCTTGGGCTCCAGAACCCTTATGATTCCACCGATGACGCGGCTCGCCTCCCTCCTCCGCCTTCGCCTTCGCGCTGCCACGGCGGTCATGCTCGCGGGAGCGGTCCTGCTC
>DATNKH010000561.1:0-6032 GCA_035603475.1 Thermoanaerobaculia bacterium | reverse complement strand
CGGCGAGCGCAGGCGGCGCCGCAGGCAGCAGCGCCTGCGCCTCGTCGTCCGTCAGGCCCTTCCACCAGAGGGTGAAGAACAGGATGCGGTTGGTGGCCGCGGTGACCGCCTGGCGGACGCGGTTCCGGAAAGTGATCGCTTCCTGGTTGCCGGTGTCGGAGTTGAACCACAGGGAGCCGTAGTTCGCCAGCAGGCTGGTCTGCTCGGTGATCGCCTCGTAGCGGCGCAGGATGGCGAGCAGCTGCTGCGGCGACATGCGCGAGCGGACCCCCTCCCCCGCGGCCAGGGTCTCGCGGCAGGCCTCGAACTCCCGGAGGGCCGATTCGAGCTCGGCGAAGCGCCGCGCGATCACCTCCTCGGTCGGCGCCGGAAGCAGCTCGGAGAGGTCCCACCCGCGCAGCTGGTAAGCGGTCGTCGAAGGGGCGGTGATGATCGTCATCTGGGGTAGGAGGGTCTCGGGTAGGGCTGTCGTGATCGGGTCGTGGCCGCCGTGGCTTCCCTGCACGCTATTTTAGCCGAGGACGCGGCGGAATGACGGTCGGCACCCCGGCGCCCACGGCGAGCTGGTTGAAGCTCGGCAGGTCGTGGGCGAGGAGGCCGTCGAGCTTGGCCAGCTGGGTGTCGACCGCAGCCACCAGCCGATCGCGCACCGCGATCGCTTGGGCCGTCGGCCGGTAGTCGCCGAACCCCATGTCCATGGCCAGGCCGTTGAGCTTGTCGTCCAGGCGGATCGGGTGGCCGACCGCGTCCTCGAGGCTGTGGGTCCTGGTCTGGTAGAGCGCCTCCTCGACCGCCTCGAGCTTGCGGTCCAGCTCCTTGGCCGCCCGGCGCACGGCGGCGTAGGGGTCGGCGGCAGGCGGCGGCGCGGCGGTCCCGGCATGGTTGCCGGCCGCGCCGCGCTCGCCATCCTCGTCCTCGCCGGGGACCGCGGCGCGCAGCCGCTTGCCGAGATCGGCGACCTGGGCGCGGACGGCGCGGATGCGGCGCAGCGCGTCGTGGGTGACGTCGAGCTTGTCGCGGATGCCGAGCAGGAACTGGTTCTGCGCTTCGAGGTCCTCCTGGGTCGAGCTCGATCGGGGGTCCTTGACAATGGTGAGCGCCGCGGTGGCGACGGTGCGGGGATGGCCGCTCACCGTCAGCCGCACCTGGTAGGCGCCGGGAGCGGCCTGCGGTGCGACCAGCTCGCGGTGCCAGAGCACCATGCCCGGGAAGTCCTTGGCGCGCCGGTACGTCATGTCCCAGACGAAGCGGTTGAAGCCCTGGGCGGCGGGAGGATGCGGCTCTTTCGGGCCCTCGAGCTCCGCGAACTTCGGCTTCTCCTCGGTCTCGGCGCCGGCTTCCGCCTCGGCCTCGCCGGCCTCCTCCGACTCGCCCTTGCCGCCGGCCTCCGCCGACGGCTCAGTCTCGCTCTTGCCGCCGGCCGCGCCCGCCCCTGCCGCCGAGGCTCCGCCGGCGGGTACCGGGCCGGTGGGGTGAGCGCTGCCCGGGGCCTGCGCCTGCGACGGTTCGGCCGGTGACGCCGGTGCGGCGTGGGCAGCCCGGTCCGGCGTCGCGGCGGGGGGTAGGGCCTTCGCGATGCCGGTGCCAGTGCCGGGACCGCCCTTGCCGCCAACCAAGCTGCCGCCCTCGCCGCCGCCCTCGCCGGCAGCCCCGCCACCAGCCTTGCCGCCCGCCTTGCCCGCCTTGCCGGCCTTGCCGGCCCCACCCTCCCTGCCGGTGCCCGGCTTGGCGGCGGTGTAGCGATGGACCACCTTGCCCTCGCGGTCCAGGATCTCGATCTCGAGCGGCGGCTGCCCGGCGGTGGGCTCGTCGCGGAGGAAGTAGTCGATGACCGCGCCGGTCGACGGGTTTGGCCCGTCGTCGGAGTCGCCGCCGTCGCCGCCGAAGCCACCCACGCGGTAGGCGGGACGCGGCGTGAACAGATGGACGGGCGCGGCGCCCAGCTTGGGGTCGGCCGCCAGCTCGCGCAGCGGCTCCAGGTCGTCGAGCACCCAGAAGCCGCGCCCTTCGGTCGCCGCCACCAGGTCGCCTTCCTTGACGGTCAGGTCGGTGACCGGCACCAAGGGCAGGTTGAGCTGCAGCTTCTGCCAGTGGGCGCCGTCGTCGAAGGAGAGGTAGACGCCGCCCTGGGTGCCGGCGTAGAGCAGGCCGCGGCGGGCCGGGTCGGCGCGCACCACGCGGGCGAAGTGGGTGCGGTCGATGCCGTCGTCGATGCGCGTCCAGTGACGCCCGTAGTCCGCGGTCTTGTAGAGGTACGGGCGGTCGTCGTCGGTCTTATACAGCGTCGCGGCGAAGTACGCGGTGCCGGCGTCCAGGGGGCTGGGCTCGATGCTGTTGATCTGCGACCAGGCCGGCAGGCCGCTCGGCGTGACGTCCTGCCAGTGGGCGCCGCCGTCCCGGGAGAGGTGCACCAGGCCGTCGTCGGAGCCGACCCACAGCACGCCCGCCGCGACCGGGGACTCGGCGACGGCGAAGATGGTGTCGTAGTACTCGACGCCGGAGTTGTCCTTGGTGATCGGTCCGCCGGAGGGGCCCTGCTTCGACTTGTCGTCGCGCGTCAGGTCGGGAGAGATGGCGGTCCAGCTCTGGCCCTCGTCCGTGGACTTGAACAGCACGTTGGCGCCGGCGTACAGCACGCGCGGATCGTGCGGCGACAGCGCGAGCGGGAAGTTCCACTGGAAGCGGTACTCGAGGTCGGCGGCGCCGGCGCCCATGGGGATGTCGGGCCAGGGATCGACGGCGCGGGCCTCACCGGTCGCGTGGTTCAGGCGCATGAGGAAGCCGCCGTACGAGCCGCCGTAGACGACCTCGGGGTTGCGCGGATCGGCCAGGATGTAGCCGCTCTCGCCGCCCGCGGTCGGCTCCCACTGGCGCCGGTAGTAATCGAAGCCGCCCTCGGGACGGCTGGAGATCCGCAGCGGCGAGTTGTCCTGCTGCGCGCCGTAGATGCGGTAAGGGAAATGGTTGTCGGTCGAGACGCGGTAGATCTGGGCGGTCGGCTGGTTGTCCTGCGTCGTCCAGGTGAGGCCGCCGTCCTCGCTGACGGTGACGCCGCCGTCGTTGGACTCGATCATGCGGCGCGGGTCGGCGGGATCGATCCACAGGTCGTGGTTGTCGCCATGCGGCACGTGGATGGGCTTCCAGGTCTTGCCGCCGTCCTTCGAGCGCAGGAAGAACACGTTGACCACGTAGACCGACTCGGCATCCACCGGATCGGCGAAGATCCGCCCGTAGTACCAGGCGCGCTGGGTCAGCTCGTGGTCCGCGCTGGTGCGCTGCCACGTCTTGCCGCCGTCCTTCGAGCGGAAGACGCCGCCGCGCTCGGCCTCGACGAAAGCGTAGACGTTGTCGGGGTCGGTGGGGGAGACGGTGACGCCGACGATGCCCAGCGTGCCTTTCGGCAGGCCTGGGCTCTTCGACAGGTCGGTCCAGCTGTCGCCGCCGTCGGTCGACTTCCAGAGCCCGGAACCGGGGCCGCCGCCCTCCAGGCTGTAGGGGGTGCGGCGCACGCGCCACGTGCCGGCATAGAGCACCCGCGGGTTGACCGGGTCCATCGCCAGGTCGACGGCGCCGGTATGGTCGTCCACGTACAGCACCCGCTTCCAGCTGGCGCCGCCGTCGGTCGAGCGGTAGACGCCGCGCTCGGAGCTCGGCCCGAAGAGATGACCGAGCACCGCGGCGTAGACGAGGTCGGGGTTGCGCGGGTGCACGCGGATGCGGGTGATGTGCCGCGAGTCGGCGAGGCCGGCGCGCTTCCAGGTCTTGCCGGCGTCGGTCGACTTCCACATGCCGTCGCCCTCGGAGACGTTGCCGCGCACCGTCTCTTCGCCGGTGCCGGCATAGACCACGTTGGGATCCCAGGCGGCGACGGCGATGGCGCCGATCGAGCCGCCGAAGCTGCCGTCCGAGGCGCTGTGCCAACTCTTGCCGGCGTCGGTCGACTTCCACACGCCGCCGCCGGCGCCCCCGAAGTAGTAGGTGGCACGGTTGCCCGGCACGCCGGCCACCGCCGCCGAGCGGCCGCCGCGATAGGGGCCGACCTCGCGCCAGCGCAGCGCCTTCCAGCGCTCGGGCTCGAAGCCGGAGGCGGGGTGGGCGGCGGCAGCACGTCGATCACCCCCGTGGCTCGAGGCCGCCGCGGCCGCGGTCGCGGTGAGACCAGGCGTAGCCAGAAGGAGCGGCAGCGCCACCAAGATCGGCGGCACGGAAGCCGGCCGGAAGAGCCGGCGGAGGCAAGGCAACAGCAATCGTGAGGGCATGCTCGACTCTCCCGCGCAAGGTGGCCCCGGGCCCAGTCCCAGTGATGCCGCGGCGAGAGTCTAGAACACTCCCTCCCCAGAGGTGAGCTCGGGTCCGGCGCGGAGAGGAGCGGTCGATTAGATCCGACTCATCCGACCTTGGCCCTGCGCATGCCGGGCCGCTGCCGACCGCCGGCGGGTGCCTGCGTGCGCCGCCCCTGACGTGCCTTTGGCGGCGAGCCGGTCAAGCGGTGCCACGCCAGCGCCGCCTCGAGCACGAACGTCGTGGTCATGGTGCTGCTGCCATAGGTCAGGACCGGTGCCGCCCGCCCGCTCGCCCGTCCGGTGTCCATGCGGATGAGATCCCAAGCGGGCCAGCTCCGGTCCCCCTGCTGGATCCGGCAGAGATAGGCGCGGGCGCGCTCCGCCCGCGCGGCGGCCTGGTCGCGGCCGGTCACGAATCCGTCCAAGGCTGCCAGCGCTGCCAGGGCGAGCGCCGTGTCGAGCGCGTTGCTCTCACCCTCGGCTCCCCACCCGCCGTCGCCGTGCTGCGAATGGCACAGGAACTCGGCCGCCCGGACGAGCGCCGGCGACGCCGACGTCGCCGGAGGCGCCGGCGACATGGCGCGGAGCAGCCGTACACAGGCGTAGGTCCCATAATACGGGCCCCGGTACCAGGTGCTGGTCCAGCTGCCGTCGTCTCGCTGCTGGCGGTGAAGGTACCCCGCGCCCCGCTGGAGCGTTTTCGCGAACCGCGTCGGGTCGAAGAGGACCAGGGCATACAGCAGGTTCGCCACCACCTCCGGATCGGCGCCGGTCCCCCACGACAGTCGAGCGTGGCGAGCCTGCAACCTCTCCTCCGGGGTGCGTCCCCTCGCCGGAATGATCCAGGTCTCGAAGGAGCCGTCGCGGTGGCGGTTGTCGTCGAGGAGGATCGACAATGCCCCGGCGCAGTGAAGGTGGACGTCGTCCAGGCGGCCGCGGCGCAGGAGAACCTGCATGATCTGGGCGAGGTCATCGGCGTCCGGCGGCAGCTCCGGCAGCTCGGGGAAGTATCGCCAACCGCCCAGCGCCGAGCCCCGCCGGCTGAGCAGATAGGAGATCTCGTGATCGATCACCGGCCGCAGCCCCCGGACCAGCTCGTCCGCGTCGCAGAGGACGTCGGCGATCACCGCACGCTGGAAGACGTCGCCCCGCTGCAGCTCGTCTTCGGCGGTGAAGCCCTGCTCGTGCGGGAACTCCATCAGGTGCCGCGCCTCGCCGAAACCAAGCCGCCATTGCTCGACGACGAAGCGCAAGGCGTCCCACGCCAGCGGCTGCCAGCGTCCCTCCGGCGATGGCAGCTGCAGGCGGAACTTCGGTTGCGTCGCGGCGCGGCGAAGGTTGTCGCCGATGATCCGTTCGGCGTCGTGAAGGAGGCGCTCACATCGCTGTCGCAGCTCGCCGCAGACCGTGCGCCAGGCGAGGTCGGGGATGTCCGCCGTCAACCGGTCGGCATCTTCGAGCGAGGCGATGGCCAGCGTCAGCGAGTAGCGGGCATGGCCGCCATAGTAGATCTCGCGACCCACGGACTCCATCAGCGGCGCCAGCTCACCGGAACCGGCCGGCGGCGGCGGCTTGTCGAGCACCCGCGCCAGCAGGAGGGACGGCACACCGTTCTGCAAGTCCTCCTTCCAGTCGCAGAGGTCGTCCATCGCCTGCTGGGCGACGCTGAAGTGGTCGATCGCGGCCGCCAGCTGATCGCCGCGGACCGGTTCGCCGGCCAGCTCGGCGAGTCCGGCCACGGTGGCCTTG
>DATNKH010000560.1:0-7802 GCA_035603475.1 Thermoanaerobaculia bacterium | reverse complement strand
CAGCGTCACCCTGGACGGCGAGGATGTCGTGGCCGACCCGCGCCGCGTGCGCCGGCGGCTGGGCTACCTACCGCAGGAGTTCGGCTTCTACCCCCATCTCACCGGCGAGAAGATGCTGGTCTACCTGCTGCGCCTGAAGGGCGTGGAGGCCCCGGGCGGCCTCGACCGGCTGGCCGCCGAGCTGCTCGAGCGGGTGAACTTGACCAGCGCCGCGAAGCGCAAGCTGAAGAGCTACTCGGGGGGGATGCGGCAGCGCCTGGGCATCGCGCAGGCGATCGCCGGCGATCCGCGCATCCTCATCGTCGACGAGCCCACCGCCGGCCTCGACCCGGAGGAGCGGATGCGCTTCTACCGGCTGCTCACCGAGCTCGCGGCGGATCGCATCGTGCTGCTCTCGACCCATATCGTCGAGGACGTGGCCGTGCTCTGCCCGCGCTTCGCCATCATCCGCGCCGGACGGCTGGTGGCGGAGACCTCTCCCAGCGCGGCGCGCGCCGCCATCGAGGGCAGGATCTTCGAGGGGCGCGTGGCGAGCGGCGAGCTCGCGGCGCTGCGCCGGGAGCGGCAGGTCATCCAGGCGGTGCTGGTCGAAGGCGAGAACCGGGTGCGGGTCCACCTGCCGGAGGGCGAGCCGCCGCCCGGCTTCCGGCCGGTCGCCGCCACCCTCGAGGACGCCTACCTGCTGCGGATGGGTCAGGGACAGGCATGAAGCGGGGGAGTGGGTCACTTTCCTCTGCCTCACTTTGGGCGAGGGGCCAAAGTCCTCTGCCTCCGCTGCCGCCACGGCCCTCGCCCATAGGGAGGCAGAGAGAGTGACCCACTACCCCAAGCGGGCGGCGGCCGTCTTCCGCCTGGAGCTCGCGCACACCCTGTCGCGACCGCTGTTCCTGTTCTTGGTGGCCCTGTTGCTGCTGCTGAGCTTCGGCCTGTCCCGGGGCAACGTAACCATCGTCTCCGGCGACGCCTCGGTGGGCGGCACCAAGGCCTGGATCACCTCCGAGTTCGCGTTCGCGTTCGTGCTGTCGACCCTGGTGGGGGTGGTCTACGCCTTCTTCCTCGCCATCGCCAGCGGCCTCGCCGTCGTCCAGGACGACGAATGGAACGTCTCCGAGCTGCTCCAATCGACGCCGCTGTCGCCGCGCGAGTACGCCTGGGGGAAGTTCCTGGCGGTGCTCGGCGGCTTCGGCGCCGCGCTCGGCCTCCACCTGCTGTTCGCGATGCTCTTCAACCAGCTGGTGCCGAACCCGCACACGGCGGAGATCCGCGGCCCGTTCGAGCTCGCCAACTACCTGCGCCCGGCGCTGGTCTTCGCGGCGCCGGCGCTGGTCTTCTTCGGCGGCGTGGCCTTCTACCTGGGCGAGCGCACGCGGCGGCCGCTGCTGGTGTTCCTGTTCCCGCTGGCGCTCTTCCTGCTGTCGATCTTCTTCCTCTGGGAGTGGTCGCCGAGCTGGCTCGACCCGCGGCTGAACCGCGCCTTGATGCTGGTCGATCCCAGCGGCTTCCGCTGGCTCAACGAGACCTGGTTCAGGCTGGACCGCGGCGCCCGCTTCTACAACACGGCGCGCATCTCCCTGGACGCCGGCTTCCTGGCCAGCCGCGCGGTGTTCCTCGGGCTCGGCCTGGGAGCGGTCTGGCTCGCCGAGCGCGGCCTGGCGCGGCGCCGGCGCGGCCCGGAGGCGGTGGCGCGGGGCACGTCGCTGCCGGATGCGGCGATGCCGGACGCGGCCGCCGCGCTCCCGGGCGCCGGCGGCCGTCCGGTACCGCCGCTCGCCGGCCTCGGCATGCGCAGCCGGCAGCCCGGGCTGTGGTCCGGCAGCCTGCCGGTGGCGCGCGCCGAGCTGCGCAACCTGTTCGGCAGCCCCGGGGTCTACGTCTTCGGCGTGCTCATCCTGCTGCAGACGGTCCTCGACAGCGCCGTGGCCCTGGGCCCCTTCGACACCGAGGTGCTGGTCACACCCGGGTACCTGGCGGCGAAGACGCTGGGGTACCTGAGCGCCCTGCTCTGCCCGCTGCTGATGTTCTACACCGTCGAGTCGATCGAGCGCGACCGCTCGACGGGGCTGGCCGCGATCGCGCTGGCGACGCCGACCTCCACCCCCTCGCTGCTGCTCGGCAAGGGGGCGGCCAATGGCGTGCTGGCGGCCGCGGTGATGGCGATCACCTTCGCCGGTTGCGCCGCCGTCCTGCTGTTCCAGCGGACGGTGCCGCTGGCGGTGGGCCCCTTCCTGGAGGTCTGGGGCCTGCTGCTGGTGCCGACGCTGCTGGCATGGACCGCTTTCGTCGTCGCCGTGCAGACCCTGTTCGCGCGGCGAGCCGTGACCTACGGCATCTGCCTGGCGGTGCTCGCCTACACCGGCTATCGCGCCGCGACCGGCAGGATCAACTGGCTGGGCAACTGGCCGCTGTGGAACGCGGTCCGCTGGAGCGACCTGGGCGGCCTCTTCGAGGTCGATCGGCGGGCGCTCGTCCTGTCGCGCCTGGGAGCGGTCGGGCTGGCGGCATTCTGCGCCGCGGTCGCGGTGCGCGCCTCGCGGCGGCGCGAGCCCGACGCCATCGGCACCCTCCATCGCCTGGCGCCGGCGCCGCTGGCGCGGCAGGCCTGGCGGCTGGCGCCCTTCGCGGCGGCGCCGCTCCTCGCCGCCGCGCTGCTCGGGACCGCGGTGCTTCACGGCTTCGAGGGCGGGGTGACCCAGAAGCGGCAGAAGGACTACTGGAAGCAGAACCTCGGCACCTGGAAGGACTCGCCCATCCCCGCGCTCGCCGCGGTCGACCTCGACGTCACCCTCGAGCCCCAGCGCCGCTGGTTCCACACTCGCGGCAGCTACCGGCTCTGGAACGACCGCGACAGCGCGCTGCCGCGCTTCGCCCTGACCGCGGGCCCGCACTGGCGGAAGGTGACCTGGACCCTCGACGGTCGGCCTTACAAGCCCGAGGACCGCACGGGACTCTACGTGATCGCGCCGCCCAGGCCGCTCGCGCCCGGCGGGCGGCTGACGGTCGGCTTCGACTGCGAGGGCGTGCTGCCGGAAGGGATCTCGAAGAACGGCGGCCCGGTGCGCGAGTTCATCCTGCCGTCGGGCGTCGTCCTCACCAGCTTCAGCCCGAGCTTCACGCCGCAGCTCGGCTACGTCGAGGAGATCGGCGTCGACAAGGACAACCGCTACGAGCCCCGCGTCTACCCGCCGGACTTCTACCTGGGGAGGACCGACGCCGCCTTCGGCAGCAACTCGCCGTTCACCACCCGCATCCGGGTCACCGCGCCCGCCGCCTACACTGTCAACTCGGTCGGCGTGCTGGAGAGCGACCAGGTGGCGGCAGGCCGGCGCACCGTGGTCTGGCGCAGCGACCAGCCGGTGCGCTTCTTCAACGTCGTCGCCGGCCGGTGGCAGGTGAAGCGCGGCCACGGGACGGCGATCTACTACGACCGGCGGCACCCCTACAACATCGCGGCCATGAGCCGCGCCCTCGACGCGGCGCGCCGCTACTACTCGGAGTGGTTCTATCCCTACCCCTGGCGCGAGCTGAAGATCTCCGAGTTCGCGGCGCACGCCTTCTACGCGCAGGGCTTCCCGACCGACATCACCTTCTCCGAGGGCATCGGTTTCCTCACCAAGTCCGACCTCGCGACCGACGCCGTCTTCGTCGTCGCCGCTCACGAGTCGGCGCACCAGTGGTGGGGCAACCTGATCACTCCCGGCAAGGGTCCGGGGGGCGACCTGCTGTCCGAGGGCATGTCCCACTTCTCGACCCTGCTGCTGATGGACCAGGTGAACGGCGTCGCCGCCCGCATCGAGCTCGCCAAGCGGCTGGAGGAGAGGTACGGCCGCAACCGCCATCCCGACGCCGAGCACCCCCTGGTCGAGATCGACGGCTCGCGGTCGGGCGACACGACGGTGACCTACGACAAGGGCGGCTGGGTCTTCTGGATGCTCCTCCAGCACCTGGGCCGGGACCGGGACCTCGCCGGCCTCCGCCACTTCATCGCCGCCTGGAAGGACAGCCCGGACCACCCGGTGCTGCAAGACTTCGTCGCCGCGATGCGCCCGTTCGCCGCGGACCCGGCGGCCTACGACGAGTTCGTGCGGCAGTGGTTCTTCTCGGTGGTCGTGCCGGAGTACCAGCTGCGCGATGCACAGCGGCGGAGAGTGGCGGGAGGCGGGGCGGGCGCCGCCGCAGCGGCCACCGGCGCGTGGGAGGTCTCCGTGAAAGTCAAGAACGCCGGCAGCGGACGCATGCCGGTCGAGGTCGCCGCGGTGCGCGGCAAGCGCTTCGACGCGGCGGGGAAGCCGGTGCGCGCCTACCGCGAAGCACGCACGACAGTCGTGCTCGGCGCCGGCGAGGAGCGACAGGTCAGCCTGCGGTGCCCCTTCGAGCCCGACACGGTGCTGGTCGATCCCGACGCCCGGGTGCTGCAGTTGCGGCGCAAGGCGGCGGTGGTGAAGCTGTAGCTCCATGGCCCGCGATGGCCGCGGTCAGATCCAAGCTGCCGCAGGATGCGGGCGATGTCTGGCAGCACGGCGGCCGGCCGGGAAGCTCGAGACCGGCCGCCGGTGATTCTCAGTCAGCCGCGGTCAGCGGTGGTCGCGACGCTCGCCGCGGTCCCAGTGGCCGGGGTGGTAGTAGTGATGGCCGCCGCGGAACTCGTAGTGCGGCGCGATCCAGCGGGCCTCGGGGTGGGGCGGGTGGTCCCAGCGGCCGGTCCGCCAGACGTAGTGCCTGACTCCCACGTCCCAGTCCCAGTAGCCGCCGATCCAGACGTAGTCCGGACCCGGCGTCGTCACGACCACCTCTTCCTGGGCCGGGGGCGGCGGACCTTCCACCTCGAACTCGGCTCCGTACCCTGGCCCGGCCGCGCTGACATAGCAGCCGATGGCGGTGAGTCCTACCGCGAAGCCCAGGATGGCCATCGCGACCTTGAGTGTGTTCCTCGAATGCATGTGGGCATCCTCCTCGGGCAGCGAACCAACGGGGTGGAATCGGCGGGTCTCGCGCGCATGGCGATGCCGGTTCCTCGATGCTGCTCTCACGGGCCTCGAGATGCAAAGCGGATGCCGCTGCCGGCTCCGTGGCCTGGCAGTCGGGCGCGGCGCGACGCGACGCGATGGGTCTAGATGGGTCTAGGGGAAGCGCGGGCGACCGCCGGCCCAGGCGACCGGGTAGCGGACGCAGGGACCGACGACGGGATCGGTCAGGTGCAGGGGATAGCAGGCGGGGAGGCCGTAGATGCCGTAGGGATCGAAGAGGTACCAGCTCTGGTCGGTGGGATCGCGGCGGGCGAAGAAGACGTGCAGGTGCGTGTTGGGGCTCCCCGGACCGCGCTTGCCTCCGGGTCCGGTGTCGCCCGCCCAGCCGAGGATCTGGCCGGCCGCCACGTGCTTGGCGAGCAGGTGGAGATCGATCGTCTGGGCGTCGGTGCCCCAGTGACGGGCATCGAGGCGGCGGCTCGCCGGGTCCTGGGCGCAGCCGGTGGCGAGGAGATGGGCGCGGTAGGTAGCCAGCCCGTCCGCGGCGGCCGGCGGGTGGGCGAGGGTCTGGGACCAGGCGGCGTCGCAGTCGTGTCGGGCGCCGTCGCGGAGATGCATGTAGATGGTGCGGTAGGCGTCGGGTCGACCGCCGGCATCGTGGCTGACGATCACCGTGTTGCCCGACCAGGCGTCCCAGCCGATGAAGATGACCTTGCCGGGCGCAGCGGCGCGGACCTCGAACGTCTGCTCGTCGTCGCGGCTGAAGTCGGCGGCGTGATGCCAGCGGCCGGGGCTGTAGAGCCAGACCCCGCGGCGCTTGACCTTGGGATCGGAGAAGGGGAGGGTGAAGAGCGCATGTTGGCCGTTCAGGGCGGAGAGGCGGACGTAGTGCGCCGCGCCCTCGCTCTCGACCGGCCAGTGGTAGACCACGGTGGCCTCGGGGCCCGGCGTGCCGCAGCTCCCGGGGTGGCCGGGGCAGTGAGTCGAGGTGGCGCGAATGCCGTAATCGTAAGGGGCATTGGCGACGACCTGGTTGGCGCACTGGTCGCGGCAGGCCGCGGGCGCCACCGCCAGGGCGATCAGGCGCTCGCCCTTGCCGGCCAGGTCGTGCCAGCGGGCCACGAAGCGTTCCCACTCGCCGGTCCAGAGCGAGGTGGGGCTGCCGCCGCCGCGCCAGATGCCGGTGTAGCGGCGCCGGCCGCGGTCGTCGTCATAGGCGTCCACGTCGACGAGATGCAGGCCCCCGCGGGCGAGGTCGGCCTGATCGCGGGCCAGGCCGGCGGTGTCGACGCCGGTGAGCAGGTGGTGGTCGCCTGCGCCCGAGCGCCACAGCGCCAGGAACCGCAGCCGGCCGTGGTCGCGGTAGGCCCGGAGCCGGACCGGCCGCATCCCGCGGTCGGCGAGACGTTCGTCGCGGCTGGCCAGTGCCGGCCCGTCGAGGTCCAGCGCGAGCTCTTGCTTATCCGAGGCCGCCCGCCAGGCGCCGAGGAAGCTGCGCTGCCGCCCGTCGACGTAAGTGTCCACGTCGACGAGGCGAAGGCCGCGCGCGGCGAGCTCGCGGTTACGGGCTGCGAAGGCAGCCGCGTCGAGACCGGCCGCCAGCTCCTCGGCGCCGCCTCCCTCGCGCCAGGCGCCGGCATAGAAGCGGCGAGCGCCCTGCACGTAGGTCCGCACGGCCACCAGCCGGAGGCCCTGCTTGCCCGCCTGCCGCCACTTCTCCTGGAGCTCCTGCCAGCTCGGCAGGGCCCACAGCTGGTAGGCGTCGTTGCCGCGGCCGAAGACGCCGGTGAAGATCGGCTCGGCACGCAGGGGGCCGGCGGCGGCGGCGGAGATTTCCGCGGCGAGAACCAGGGCCAGTGCGGGCGCCCGCGGCAGCCGGAGTCGCAGCCGCAGCGCCAAGAGGCGGCGATGCGTGGTCCTCGAGACGGCGGCGTTCATGGTGCGCGGTCGACTCCGGAGGCCCGGGAGGTAGAGGAAGAGATGCTAGCACGCGGGGAGAGGGAGAACGGCCGCTCGGGGCGCTTGGAAGGATGAAGTCCAGGCCGACTTCGCCACGGTCGTCGCATCCTGCGGCGTGGCCTCATGCGCCGGGCGAGGTTGCCGGCGGCTCGGCGAGGTCCAGCTCGAAGTGGAGGACGCCGGGGACGAGGACCGCGCGGTAGGGAGGGATCTCCCGGAAGCCCAGGGCGACGTAGAGGGCGCGGGCGCGGGTCATCGAGGGCAGGGTGTTCAGCCGCACACGGTCATAGGCCATCGCACGGGCGGCGGCGATCGCGGCGAGGCTGAGATGCCGGCCCAGGCCGGTGCCGCGGTAGGACGGCCGGACGTAGAGGCGCCGGAGCTCACAGACGCGCGGGTCCGGCGCAGACCCCGACGCCGACCCCGACGCTGACGAGGGCTCCGCCGGGTGAGAAGTGCCGGGACCGGCGACGGGCGGAGAGACGCCCGGCTGCGAGGCGGAGGCGGCGCCCCGGCTGGCGATGGGCGCAGAGGCAGGCAGGCCTCGCAGCGTCACGCATCCAGCGGCCTCGACGCCGTGGCGAGCCAGCAGCAGGCGGCCGCCTGGCGGCGCGTACTCGCCGGGCAGGGAGGCGACTTCTTGCCGGCGGGTGGCGGCGAGGTCCAACCCGAGCGAGGCGAGATGGTCGGCCAGCGAGCCGAAGTATTCCTCGAGCAGCAGGCGAGCCTGCCGCAGGTCCTCTTCATCCCGAACCTCGGCGATCGCGATGCCGGCGCCGGGCCGACCTGGCGGTTGCTGGTGGAAGGGCGATCGGGGCATCAGCGGGCCTCGCCGGCCAGGGCGGCGACCAGGTCGACCAGGGCTTCCAAGTCGCGCAG
>DATNKH010000559.1:0-4889 GCA_035603475.1 Thermoanaerobaculia bacterium | reverse complement strand
GCAGGTTGCGGATCGCCGCCCGGTTCTCGGCGGTCATGACTACCAGCTCCGGGCGTGCCTCGGCGAGCGCCGCGAGAGCGGCCTCATAGGTGGCTGGGAGCTCTGCGGCCGCCTTACCCTGCGAGGCCTCGAGACCGGCCTGGGACTCCGAGGCCAACGCAGCCGCAGCCTGGCCTACACCGCCGCTGGGCCCAGAGGCAGCCTGGACCGCTGGGGACGTCTCCTGAACGGGACGGTCGCCCGCGGCTGGGTTTCCCAAAGCGGCGCGGGGCACCGTTCCTTCACTCATCTCACCACCAAACCTTCCGAGGTCAGGGCGCGAGATTCGCCGCCGTGCAGCTCTTCGAGCAGGCCTGCGATCTCGGCGGCGGTGAAGTTGGCGAACCAGCGGTCGGCGCGCGCCTCGATCGACGGCAGGCCCTTGCCGCGCACTGTCCGCGCCACCACCACGCTCGGCCGCCCCGCGACGTAGGGCGCCGCGCGCAGCGGCCCGAGCGCCGCTTCCAGGTCGGCGAAGCTGTGACCGTCGGCGGTGCGGCAGCTCCAGCCGAAAGCCTCGAACTTGGCCGGGATCGGCTCGAGCGGCACCAGGTCCTCGGTGCGGACGTTGGCCTGGAACTCGTTGCGGTCGACGATCGCGGTCAGGTTGTCGAGACGGAAGGCGCTCGCCACCAGGCAGGCCTCCCAGACCGATCCCTCGTCGAGCTCGCCGTCGCCCAGGATGACCCAGACGCGGTTGGCGCCGCCGCGCAGGCGGATGTCGAGCGCCACGCCGATGGCGACCGACAGCAGGTGGCCGAGCGAGCCGGAATGGAACTCGACGCCGGGCACGGCGCGGTTCGGGTGCCAGTAGATCGAGTCCGAGGTCCGCAGGTGCTGGGCGAGGCGCTCGCGCGGGATGTAGCCAAGCTCCGCCAGGGTGCCGTAGAGCGCCGGCACGTCGTGCCCCTTGGACAGGAACAGGTAGTCGCGGCCGGGGTCGCCGAGCATCGCCGGCGACAGCCGCAGCACCCGCGTGTAGAGATACACGAGCAGGTCGGCGCACGACAGCGAAGCGCCGATGAAGCAGCCGCCGCCAGTCGCCATGCGCACGATGTGCTCGCGCACCGCGAGCGCGAGGGCGGGCAGCTGGTCGAGCTCCATCGGAGCCGCCACAGCCGCCTCGGCCGTATCAGTGTCGTTTGTGGATCTCACTGTCCTCGCGCCTCCTCCGGCCGCCGCGTCTGCTCGGCTCCCACCGTCGCCAGCTCGCCCAGGTGCTCGCGGTACCAGTTGACCCCAGCGAACCGCCGGTTCAGCGCGTAGATCTCCGGCCGCGCCGCCAGCAGATCGAGGATCTCCGCCACTCCGAAATGTGTCCCGCGCATGCCCGGACTCCACAGCGCGTCGTACACGGCGCTCACGAACGCGTAGTCCTCCGGGTAATCGATGGTGAAGCGGTGCGACATCGACAGGTCGCGGCCGGTCTCCCAGCGCACGTTGCCGACACGGAAGCGCTCCGGCCGGTCCCAGATGAAGGGGGTCGTGTGCTCGCGCTCATGGGGCCGGCCGGCCTCTCGCCAGGCCGTCGCCAGCACCTCCAGCGGCACCACCTCGACGTCGTTGCCGTCGGGCCAGGTGGCAGGGTGGAGGTTGCTCACGAAGTCGTAACGCTCCGGCTGCTCGAGATAGCAGCCGATCACCCGGTCGATCGCCGCCGGGTCGATCAGCGGGCAGTCGGAAGGGATCTTGACCACCACGTCCTCCGCCGACGACAGGCCGCACTCCAGGGCCGCCTGGTAGTGGCGGTCCAGCAGGTCGGTCGGGTGGCCGCTGACGCAGCGCACGCCGGCCTGCCGCGCGAGCTCCCGCACCGGCTCGTCGGCCGCGGCGGTGGTGGTGGCGACCACCACCTCGCCGGGGGTGCGGGCGGCCGTCACCCGCTCCAGCATGCGCACCAGCAGCGGCGCGCCGGCCAGCGGCAGCAACACCTTGCCCGGCAGGCGGGTCGAGCCCGTCCGGGCCTGGACGACGACTAGGACCTTCACCGCAGCCTCGTGCGCCCGAAGAGCGACGCCTTGGACCGGCGCGTTGGCGCCAGCCGCGACGGCGTCACGAAACGCGGCAGCGCAGCCGCCCACCGCTCCCGGCCAACCCGGGCGACCCGGGTAGCCGGCGTCGGCACCGCCAATGCCGCCGATACCGCCGACGCCGCCGCCAGCGCGGACTCCTCCTCTTGCAGCAGCTCGCGGCAGACCGCGGCGATGTTGCGCGCCGCGCTGCGGTTCTGCTGCGGCAGCAGGCGGCGGACCTCGGCGAGGTCGTTGTAGGAGTGGACCTCCTTGCCGAGCGCCACGCCCACGAACACCGTCGAGGAGTACTGCGTGATCAGCACGTCGCAGTTGGCGATCATCTCCTCGGCGCAGCCGGTCGCGTAGACCAGCGCCCCGGGGGCGAGCGCCGCGATCTCGCGCCGGGCGCGCTCGGCGTTCTCGTTCGGGTGCAGCTTGAAGATCAGCTGCCGGCCGGCGGCGACCGCGAGGCAGCGGGCGATGAACTTCCGCCGGTTGTCGAGCTTGAAGGTCTCGCGGGCGTCCGAGGAGCAGACCAGGACGAAGTGGCGGTGGGGGAAGTCGTTCCGCTCGTACTTCCGGCAGTCGTCGAAGTTCGGGATGCCGGTGACCACGATGCGCTCGGCCGGCGCGCCGTTGGCGATGAACAGGTCGCGGTAGCCCTCGCTCGCCACGCAGAAGCGGTGGTAGCGCCACGAGAGGCCGGTGGTCGCCGTGCCGGCCAGCCACAGCGGCAGCACCTTCAGCGTGCGGCAGAGGTGGAACGGCACGCCGGCCGGATCGAGGATGCCCTCCTGCACCAGCACCACCGGCCGCCGCCGGATGTTGCGCGGCACGATGAGGTCCGAGCAGGTGAGCACCAGGTCGTAGCCGCCCGCGGCGCCATGCGGGTCGATCGGCAGGCCGTGGCGCTCCAGGTAGTCGAGGCAGCGGCGCCGCAGCTTGTAGCCGAGGACGGTGAACTCGAGGCAGCGTGCCCGCCGCAGGGCCTCGATGTAGCCGTGGCCGTAATACGGCGTGTAGGCGTGGTCGGCCTCCGGCAGCTCCTGGGCGATCTGGTGCATCTGGGTCGTCTGGTTGAGCGACCCGCAGATGAGCAGGACCTTCGGGCGGCGTTGGCTGGCTGTCGCTGGGGCGGTCTGGCTCATGCGGTTCCCGCCGGGCCCGGGGCAGCTCCCGCGCCCGGGGAGGGGCGCCAGGCATGCCGGGCGAGCAGCAGGTAGCCAATGATAATCCAGAAGATCTCCTTCCCGCGTTTCACCAGCACGAAAGCACCCCAGACGTTGATCGCTTGCTCGACTCCAAGTCCTTTGAGGAAAGCGAGATAGCCCAGGTCCTGCACCCCCAAGCCGGAGGGGGTGAAGAAGGCCAGGCCGCGGGCCAGGGTGAGCAGCCCCTCGAACGAGAAGACGGCGCGGAAGCCGAGGCCGGCGTCGAGCAGGCTGAGGATGAAGAGGGTCTCGCAGACCTCGCAGAGCCAGATCCCCAGGAAGCAGAGGGTGGTGAGGGCCGCTTCGCCGGGGCGGCCGGCAAGCGCCTCCTCGACCTGGCGATCCACCGCCGAGAACGAGTCCGCACGCCGCGCCAGCCAGCGCCGCAGGCCGGCGATCGGCAACGCGCGCAGGCCGCTGAGCGACCGGCCGGCGAGGTCGCCGCCGAGCAGCGCGGCGCGCAGCCCGAAGGCGGCGGCGAGCACGAAGGCCGCCGCCGCCGGCACCACCCAGCCCAGGCCGCCGCGGCCGATGACCTGCGGCGAGATCTCGGTCAGCAGCGAATGGCCGGCCACCGCGCTCGCCGCCAGGGCAAGGCCGAAGGAGAAGAAGATGAAGAAGCGGCGCGCGGCCAGGCTGGCCAACGCCAGGCCGGTGGGGATGCCGCAGATCTTGCGCAGCAGGTAGATCGCCATCCCTTCGGCGAAGACGCCCCCGGAAGGCAGGGAGAGACCCAGCCCCTCGGCCGCCGTCCGGATCTCGAGCAGGCGCGCCCAGGACGGCGGCCGTCCGGCACCCTTCCACAGGCGCCGCCAGCCGAGGGCGTCGCAGCTCAGCACGCCGAAGTAGAAGACCGGCGTGGCGAGCAGCCAGGGAGCGGCCACGAGCAGCTCCCGGATGCGCCCCAGGTCGGCGCGGCGGAAGAGGAAGGCCAGCAGGCCGATCGCGGCGAGCGACCCCGCCGCCCGCATGGAGACCCGCAGCCATGCCCGGCGTCGACTGCCGGCTGCCCCCGCCGGGCGGCCCGTTCCGGGCGCCTGCTCTAGCTCCATCCGAGCTCCGAGCTCCCGGCCGGCGTTCAGAAGGCGAGCTTGTTCGCCGCGTCGAGCGCCGCGACCTTGTAGCACTCGGCCAGCGTCGGATAGTTGAAGATGGCGTCCAGGAAGTAGTCGAGACCGCCGCCCAGGGCGAGCACCGCCTGGCCGATGTGGATCAGCTCCGTGGTGCCCGTGCCGATGACGTGCACGCCGAGCAGGGTGCGGTCCTCGCGATGGAAGAGCATCTTGAAGAAACCGCTGTCGTCGCCGAGGATCTGGCCGCGGGCGATCTCGCGGTAGCGCGCCTGGCCGACCTCGTACGGCACCTTAGCCTCGGTGAGCTGCCGCTCGGTCGCGCCCACCATCGAGACCTCGGGGATCGCGTAGATGCCGAAGGGGAAGTGCTTGGCGAGCGGCTTGGCCGGCAGGCCGAGCGCGTGGCTGGCGGCGAGCCGCCCCTGCTCGCTCGAGGTGGCGGCGAGGCTGGGATAGCCGATCACGTCGCCGGCCGCGAAGAGATGCGGCACCGCGGTGCAGAAGCACTCGTCGACCGCGAGGCGCCCGCGCTCGTCGGCGGTGAGGCCGGCCGC
>DATNKH010000558.1:0-4635 GCA_035603475.1 Thermoanaerobaculia bacterium | reverse complement strand
GGAGCGCCGCGGGCCGGCTGCGACCGCGCCTCGTTCCGCATGCGCTTCGGCCGCCGACCGAGCGCACCAGGCACCGCGCCATCGCTCGAGATCCTCGCGGCCTCGCTCCTCGAAGGCGAGCGGGTGGTCGCCGAGCGGCCGCAGTTCGCGGACGTGTCGCGGGCGGCGGGGATCGACTTCGAGAACCGTACGTATCCGGCGTTCCTCGAGCAGCCGCTGCGCTTCGGGATGATCCGCTACGGCCCCGGCGGCATCGCGGCGGCGGACTACGACAACGACGGCTTCTACGACCTGTTCATCCCCGACGGGGTGTCGTCGCGGCTGCTGCGCAACCGCGGCGACGGAACGTTCGAGGACGTCACCGAGCGGGCGGGGCTGGGCGGGCTCGACGGGGTGTCGGCGGCGGTCTTCGGCGACTACGACAACGACGGCTGGAAGGACCTGTTCGTCAGCCGCACCTTCCGTCCGAACCAGCTGTTCCACAACAACGGCGACGGCACCTTCACCGACGTGACCGCGCGCTCGGGCCTGGGCGAGGACTGCTGCACGACGGTGGCGTCATGGGGCGACTACGACAATGACGGCTGGCTCGACCTCTACGTCGGACGCTACCTCGATCCGCGCCAGCGGATCCCGACGACGTTCTACGCCAGGAACGGCGAGCCCAACCGGCTGTACCACAACAACGGCGACGGCACCTTCACCGACGTCACCGAGCAGGCCGGGGTGGGCGACACCGGGCTCTGCCTGGGGAGCGCCTGGGGCGACTACGACGGCGACGGCCACCCCGACCTGTTCGTGGTCAACGACTTCGGCCGCAGCACGCTCTACCACAACAACGGCGACGGCACCTTCGAGGACGTCACGGTCGCCGCCGGCGCGCTCGCCTACGGTGCCGGGATGAGCGCGTCGTTTGCCGACTACGACAACGACGGGCTGCTCGATCTCTACACCGCCGACATCCGCTCGGAGCACGCCTGGTTCGCGGCACCGCCGACGGTGGGCCGGTACATGGCGAGCTCGTGGAAGCAGGGGGTGTGGCGCACCGACATGCCGCTGTACTGGCAGATCTTCCGCCAGTCGGGCTGCCGCTTCGTCGCAGTGTTCCGCGAGATGGCGGCCGGCAACCACTTGCTGCGCAACCGCGGCGACGGCACCTTCGAGGACGTCAGCGCCAGGGCCGGTGCCAACCCGGTCGGCTGGTTCTGGGGGTCGGTGTTCGCGGACTTCGACAACGACGGCTGGCTCGACCTCTACAGCGCCAACGGCTGGGTGTACGGCGAGCGCGGCACCGAGATCGAGCTCGAGTTCCTCGACAACGTCGTCGGCCGCCAGCGCGACTACAAGACCGGCGTCTTCTTCGACCCGCGCCACTTCGGCAACCGGTCGTGGCACGGCTGGGAGCGCAACCGTCACCTGCGCAACAACGGCGACGGCACCTTCCAGGAGATCGGCCGCGGCGCCGGCACCGACCTGCTGACCAACAGCCGCGGCGTCGCGGTGGCAGACTTCTGGAACCGCGGTGCGCTGGACCTGGCGGTGGCCGCCAACGGCGGGCGGCACGCGCTGCTGCGCAACGAGGTCGGGGTGCGCCGCCACTGGCTGCAGGTCGAGCTGACCGGCGTCAGCACGAACCGCGACGCGGTGGGGGCGCGGGTGGAGATCGTGGCCGGTGGGGTGCGGCAGCTGCGCGAGGTGTCGGCGGGCGACGGTTACGCCTCGCAGAGCACGCTGCGCCTGCACTTCGGCCTGGGCGAGGCGCCCGGCGCCGAGGAGATGACGGTGCGCTGGCCGGCCTCGGGCCTCGTCGAGCGGTTCGAGAACGTGGCCGGCGGCCGCATCGTGGCGCTCGTCGAGGGAAGCGGGCGGCTGGTCGAGAAGCGTTATCTGCCTGCGCAGGAGGCGCCGTCGGCACCGAGGGTGGAGCCAGTCGCGGAGCCGGCGCTGGCGGCCGCCAGCGTGACGATGGAGAGCTGAAGAAGGCGAAGATCAGCCGGTCTTCTCGAGCAGGCAGATGCCGGACCAGGGGCGGGAGCCTTGGCGGCCCTCCGGCTGCGGCAGCAGCGCGAAGAGCCGCATGCCGAAGCTCAGCCGGTGGAAGCGGGCGGCGGTCTTGATGGGCGAGAGGACCTTGACCGGCTTCCAGCCGTGAAGCTCGAAGAACGCCGGTCCTTCCGGCGGGCCGAATTGGAGGGTGGCGCTGGCCCGGGTCAGCTGGGGGCCGATGTTCTTCTGCAGCAGGCGCACCAGCCCCGGCGAGGCCAGGTCGAGGATCCAGCTCTTGAAGGGCGGAGGCGCGGCCAGATCGCGGGCGAGGCTCGCGACCTCGTCCCTGGTGAGGTAGATGAGCAGGCCCTCGGTCAGGATCAGCGCCTTGTGGGAGCGGCTTCCCAGCCGCGCGAAGAGATCGCGGCGGGCGGCGCCGTCGGACAGGTCCAGGCGGACGCGCTCGAGCGCGCACCTCGGCTGCTCGCCGGCGAGGATCTCCTCCTTGTAGTCGAGGATGCCGGGCAGATCCACCTCGATCCACTGCAGCGCGGGCGGCAGATCCATGCGGTACGGCCTGGCGTCGAGGCCCGCCGCCAAGTTGACGACCATGTCGGCGCCCTGCGCCAGATGCTCGACGATGAGCTGGTCGAAGAGGTAGGTGCGTCCCACCCAGGGCCAGTCGAGGCGGATGGCGGCGGGCACGGACTCGGCGATCTGCCGGCCGCGCTCGCCCGCCAGGCGGCGCGCGTACGGATCGCGGAAGAGCGCGTCGGGGCGCTCGGTCTCCGCGGCGCGGTACACCGCCGACCAGAGGGCGGTGTCCGAGACGTTGCGGATCAGGGGCTCGGCCTGGTTCATGGTCGTGGTGGACCCTATCTCGTCCCGGGAGCCTATACCTTTTGGCTCCATTCGTCGTTAAATAGGGCAGACAAGGTCAGCGTCCGGCGGTACTCCGCCTCCCGCGGGCCGGGTGCGCGGAACGAAGCTCGGAGAGACGTAGACCGATGGATAGGCACGGTGCCCCTGGCGTTCTCGGCCTGATCCCGGTGATCGTGCTGGCGTCCCTGGCAGGCGGCGGCTCGGCCGCGGCCGTGGCCGATGGACGGGTAGCCGCCGCCGTGCCCGCCGCCGTCCCAGCCGCGACAGCGGGGGACAGGACGGGAGCACGGGCCGCCGGCGCTGCCGGCGGCGCCGGAGGGCAGGGGCGCTGGTTCGAGGACGTGACGAAGCGGGCGGGGCTGGCGGTGGCGCATCACAACCGGGTGTTCCACAACCCCTACGCGGACATCATGGCCGGCTACACCGCGCTCGGCGCGGCCGCGGCGGCCGCCGACTACGACGGCGACGGCTTCGAGGACCTCTTCGTCACCGACTCGTCCGAGGGGGGCAGGAACCACCTCTACCACAACAACGGCGACCTCACTTTCACCGACGTGGCGGAGGCCGCCGGGGTCGCCGCGGGCAACGACGCCGAGAACGCCACCGCCGACGCGATCTGGTTCGACTACAACAACGACGGCCGCCCGGACCTGTTCGTGGTGCGCTTCGGCCGCAGCCAGCTGTTCGAGAACCTGGGCAACGGCAAGTTCAAGGACGTCACCAGGCAGGCCGGCCTGGACCGCTACCTGAACAGCATCACCGCGATCGCCTTCGACTACGACCACGACGGTTACCTCGACCTGTTCGTCGGCAACTACTTCCAGCCGGTCAACCTGTTCCATCCCCAGACGCCGCGGTTCTTCCCGGAGAGCTTCGAGACCGCCAAGAACGGCGGCGGCGTCACCGTCTACCACAACAACGGCGACGGCACCTTCACCGACGTCACCGCCAAGGTCGGCCTGGCGGGGATCACCGGCTGGACGCTCGACCTCGGCCACGGCGACGCCAGCAACGACGGCTGGGACGACCTCTACGTGGCCTGCGACTTCGGGACCGACTACTTCTTCGTCAACAACCGCGACGGCACGTTCGCCGACCGCACCGCCACGGCGATCGGCTACGACACCAAGAAGGGGATGAACGCCGACTGGGGCGACTACGACAACGACGGCTGGCTCGACATCTTCGTCACCAACATCACCGACGATTACATGCGCGAGGGCAACTTCCTCTGGCACAACAACGGCAACCTGACGTTCACCGACGTGGCGCGGGAGACCGGCACCTGGGAGACGGGCTGGGGCTGGGGGGGGAAGTTCTTCGACTACGACAACGACGGCTGGCTCGATCTGTACGTGGTCAACGGCTGGGTGTCGGCGGGGCCGCAGAGCTACGTTCCCGACGTCTTCGAGATGATCGTGCGCCCGGGGGTGGACCTGGCCGATGCGCGCAGCTGGCCGCCGATGGGCGGCAAGAGCCTCTCCGGCTACGAGAAGAAGAAGCTCTACCACAACGAGGGCGGGCAGCTGTTCCGCGACGAGGCGGCGCGGCACGGGTTGGACGCGCTGCGTGACGGCCGCGGCATCGTGGTGGCGGACTTCGACAACGACGGCCGGATGGATCTCTTCGTCACCAACGCCAATGCCGAGCCGTACCTCTACCACAACGTGCTGCCCACCGGCGCGCACTGGCTCGAGCTCGAGCTCGAGGGACGGAAGTCCAACCGCGACGCGGTGGGGACCAAGGTCTGGGTGACGCCGGCGAGCG
>DATNKH010000557.1:0-7192 GCA_035603475.1 Thermoanaerobaculia bacterium | reverse complement strand
GCTGCTGCGCGCCTGGGTAGGAGGAGTGGCATGATTCGAGCTCGCGCTCTGCGCCCGAGTGCGACTGACAGTATTGTGACTATTCTGTCCCTGGTTGCGCAGGGTGGCCGAGCGCGACTGGGGGCGTGCGTTGGTGCCTGGTGCGGCGTTACTCTTGGCGGATCGAGTGGTGGGCGCCTGGCGGGTGGCGCTCCGGCCGCCGGCCGGGACTGGACGTGTAGCCGCCGGTGTAGCCGCCGATACTGCCCGCGGTGCCGGGCGATTGACGAAGGTTTCGCTCTTGGTCTGCCGCGCCGCATTGGCCACCACGGCCGGCCGGTAGAAGGCGGCCTGGTTGGCCACCCGCACGCGCGGTACCGCACTGCCGCGCAACTGCTCGATGCGTTGCACGCTCATGCCCTGGTTGAAGACGCGGCCGTTGACCATCCCGGTGCCTTGAATGTTGCTGCTGCCGCGAAGGATCTCGGCGTTGCGCGTTGGAGAAACGAAGAAGGAGCCGAGGCGCGGCTCCAGGATGGAGCGCTCGGGCACGAAGCAGTAGTGAGACGAGGCGTTCAGGTCGAAGCCGCCGAAGCTGACTCCGACGCCGTCGGAGAAGCCTGCCTCCGGAGGCAGCGCCGCCCAGCCGACATAGCCGCCGCCGTTCCGCCAATCGACCCACGCCGGTGCCCAGACGTTGCCTGGCACCCAGCCCCAGCCCAGCGAAGCGTCCTGGTACCAGCGGCCGTAGTGGAAAGGAGCCCAGCCCCAGGACTCATCGGCCGCCCAGGTCCACCCATAGTCGGTGTAGACCCAGTGGCCCGTGGTGTACGGACGCCAGCCGGCCGCGACCCGCGGTCTCCAGACCTCGCCGTAGCTCGCGTGCGTCTCCCAACGGCCGTAGGGCGAGAGCCGCTGGTGGAAGTACTGGGTGCCGGCATCACCTTGCCCGCGGTCGTCGACCCGGGCATTGCCCCGGCCGTCGCCCTGCCGGTCCGACGGCTGGGAATGGGCCATCCGGCTCCCGACGAGGGTGCCGAGCAGCAGGATCAGTGCAAGCTTCGTCATTCTCATGATTTTGCCTTCTACGGTCCCGCAGCGAGAGGCGCTCATCGCCCCGCTCCGTCGGTTCCGGTTGTAGGTGCCCTGGGGGTGGAGGAGCCAACTGACGCCAACTAGGGGACCGGCTGACGACTCGACCTGGAGGTCTACCCATGGATTGGTCAGGGCAATTCTCGCGCCAACCTCGCTACGAGATGGAAAGGTCAGGCTCTGCTACGAGATCGAAGATCGGCCCAGGACGCCGGCGATGGCAGGACGTGCACATTTTCATGCAGATCCAGGTGTGCAGCCGCCACGCGTTTTCCCCGGCGATCGTCTCGAGGGCCGACTGGAAGCGACGCATATCAAACAAAATAGGGGCGAGGCAGCCGCTGCCGATCGCGGTCGGCAGAGCCAGCCTTACCCCGAGTTTTCGATCAATTCATTTTACGATCAAGTTGCGCTTCAGCGCCTGCTGATCGTAAACTTGCCGAGGCTGACACCGAGCTCCACGCCCGTCCCCTTGCCGGTCAACGACAGCGAGACCTCACCCTTGGTCAGGGCCTGCACCTCTGACGAAGGGCCGGCTCCCGCGGCGGCGCCTGCACTGGCGTAGTCGCCGAACAGCTCGCGGACGTCCGCGACCGGAGTGAACTTCCCACGACCGTCCCGGACCGCCGACCTTCCTGCCGTGAGGCCGCCGCCGATCGCATGGAGTCTCACCTCGGCCGTTTGACCGTTATCGCAAGAGATCGACCCCTCTCCCTTCGCGGTCTTGTAACCTGCCGACCACCCCTTGAGCGTGAAATCCATCGTGCACACCGTCGTCTTTTCGTAAGCGGCGGCGGGAGGTGCCGCGGCGACCAGCAAGAAAGCCATACCCGCAAGGCCAAAAGCAATGTGTCGTCTCATGTCAATGCTCCAATCGGAAAGAGAATCGCCTTTTTGCGCCCAGGTCTCTTCCGGCCGCTCCAGCGCCGAAATTCATGGAAGTGCTGATCCTGGTGCGCGCGCTCCTGCTGCACCCGGTGCAAGTGCAGGGCGCATGCCACTATTGCAGCGCGCCCTGGCAGCCGGCGAACGACGGGGTGAGAAAGGGGGCTGAAGACTCGGAAGGGCGCCGGCCGGCATGGGCCGGGCAGGCGGCGCTCCGGCCGCCGGGGTTACCCGGCGTCGTACTCGTGCAGCCGGTTGTAGAAGGTGCGCAGGCTCACGCCCAGGGCCTCCGCGGCCCGGCGCTTGTCGCCCCCGAAGTGGTCGAGGGAGGCGAGGATCAATCGATGCTCGGCTTCGGCAAGCGTTTCGATCGACCCCGGGAGCGGTGCGCCGTCCGCCGCCTGCCCCTGGCCCGAGAGCTCGGGCGCGAGGCACGAAGGCCCGATCTCGCCGTCCTCCTCCTTGGCCAGGATGAAGGCGCGGTGGACGACGTTCTTGAGCTCACGCACGTTGCCGGGCCACGCGCAGCGGCTCAGGATGGCCACCGTCGTGGGCGCCAGGGCCTTCCGCGCGCCCTCCTGCTGATTGAGCTCGGCGAGGAAGCTCTCGGCCAGCGCCGCGATGTCTTCGCTGCGCTCGCGCAGCGACGGCAGGTGGATCGGGAAGACCTTCAGCCGGTAGAGCAGGTCCCTGCGGAACTTGCCTTCCGCCACCGCGGCGTCGAGGTCGCGGTTGGTGGCGGCGATGATGCGCACGTCGATCTTCACCAGCTTCTCGCCGCCCACCCGCGCCAGGACGCCGGCTTCCAGCACGCGCAGCAGCTTGGCCTGCAGCTCGGGCGGCATCTCGCTCACTTCGTCGAGGAACAGCGTGCCGCCATCGGCGCGCTCGAAGTAGCCGTGATGGACGCGCTCGGCGCCGGTGAAGCTGCCGCGCTCGTGGCCGAAGAGATCGCTGTCGATCAGGTTGGCCGAGACCGCGGCACAATTGACCACCAGGTAGGGCTTGCCCTTGCGGCGGCTGAGCTCGTGCACCGTCTGCGCCACCAGCTCCTTGCCCGTGCCGCTCTCGCCGGTGATCAGGACGCTGGCGGTGGAGGGCGCCACCAGGGCCACGTGGTCATAGACCTGCTGCATCGCCGGCGAGGAGCCGACCAGCGGCCCGAAGCGCCCGAGCTCGCGCACCTTGCGGCGCAGCTCGCCGATCTTGGGCCGCAGCTCCAGGGTATGCGCGAGGTTGGTGAGCATGGCCCTGAGCCGCGCGGCGTCGACCGGCTTCGTCAGGTAGTCGCAGGCGCCGCAACGCAGCGCCTCGACGGCGGTGCTCACGCTGGCCTGGCCGGTGATCACCACGATCTCCGCGCGGTCCGCCTGCCGCTTCAGGTCCTCGATGAGGTCGAAGCCGCTGCCGTCGGGAAGGACGAGGTCGAGCAGCACAACGTCTGGAGGCTCGGCCAGCAGCCGGCCGCGCGCCTCGCGCAAGCTGCCGGCGGTATGGGGAGCGAAGCCCAGCTCGGCAACCAGCGCCGCGAGCGCGCGCAGCGAGTTCTTGTCGTCGTCCACCACCAGGGCTTGCAGCATCGCCATCATTCATCCCGCCTGAGCGCCGGCACGCGCAGCCGGAACTCGCTGCCCCGACCCGGCGCGCTGCCGAAGGTGATCTCGCCACCGTGCGCCTCGACGATCGAGCGCGCCACGTAGAGGCCGATGCCGGTGCCGCTGGTCTTGGTCGTGAAATGCATGTCGAAGATGCGCAGGCGCACCTCCTCCGGAATGCCGGGCCCGCTGTCGGTGATCAGCACCTCGGCATGCTCAGGGAGCGCCTCGAGGCGCAGCCCGAGCGCGCCGCCGTCGGACATCGCCTCGAGGGCGTTGATGGCGACGTTGAGGATGGCCTGCTTCAGGCGGTCGCGTTGACCGGCGATCCGCAGCGCCGTCCCCGGCAGGCGGGCCTCGAGAGCCACGTTCTGCATGCGCGCCTGCGGCAGCAGCAAGCGCGCGATCTCCTCCACCACGGCGCGCGCGTCGAACTCCTCGCGCCCGCGGCCGGCAGGAGTGGTCTCGGCAAGCAGGGCAAGGAGCGAGCGGTCGAGCCGCTCGAGCTCCTCGCGCAGCACGCCGAGATACTGCTCGCTCTGCTCGGCCTCGCGCGCACCCTCGCCGCGGCGCAGGGCGCTCTGCAGGAGATCGAGGTTCAGCACCATGGCGTTGAGCGGCGCTTTGAGGTCGTGGGTGACGGCGCCGTAGACGCGGGTGAGGGCGCGCAGCTGGCTCGCGAGCAGGAGATCGGTCTCCAGCGCGTCGAGCATCACCCGGTCGCGCAGCAGAAAGAGGAAGACCTGGTGTTCTTCCTCGCCGATTGTATACGCATGGCAGCGGACGGCTCGCGTCCCTGCCGCCCCCGGCATGTCCAGATCCAGCCGCGTGGCCCGTCGATCCACCGGTTCCAGCGCGGGGTCGAGGAGCCGGCGTATCTCGGGCCAGCGCCGCTCCACCTCTGCCGCATCCGCGCAGCCCAGCAGCTCGCAGGCGCGAGGGTTGGCGAAGTCCAGGTGGTGCGAGGAGTTGACCAGCAGCACGCCCACGTCCATGAGCGACGACACCGCGCTGAGGCGATCCCGCGCCTGGGCCCCGCGCTCGCGCTCCAGGTGGAGCTCCTGCCCTACCCGATCGGCGGCCGCGAAGGCGAGGGCGAAGTCGTCCTTGACCTGGGGCACCGGCACCTTCTCGCCGGCGAGAGCGCCCTCGAGCAGCTCCGCGACCTCCCGGCTGCGCCGCACCAGCAGCAGGTACAGCGCCAGCCCGAGGCCGCCGGTCAACGCCAGGGTGCCGAGAGCGCTGTTCAAGAGCTGGCGCATGGCGCGGTCGTAGACGACGGACGGGTGCGCCGCGTTCGTCATGCAGGCCTGGCGGGCGGCATCGATCTCCTGGCGCTGCCAGAGCGCGAAGCCGCCCAGCAGCGTGAGGTAGATCAGGCAGATGCCGACGGCGTTCCGCGTCAAGGGCCGCAGGCCGAAGAAGGATCGCTCGCGAGGACGTTGTCTGGGCACGTGTCACCTGGCGCGGGTACGCGGCCCCTATGGTACCAAAGAGGGGAGGCCGTCATGGAGGTAGCCGCGACCCGCAGGCTCAGGGGGGCGGCCCGTGCGCACCGCTGGCCGGCATCACCACCCGCAGCACGCCGTGCCACAGCTCGTGAGGCAAATCGGGGTCGAGGACCGCCCGCAGGTCGGCGGCGGAGAGGATCGACGTGGAACCGGTGGCGTCGCGTCCGGGCATTGTTCCAGGTTCATCCTATCTTCATTGACGGAGAACAGGACTCCCTGGCGGTTGCTGTCGTGGAGCTTCCACGTTGACATCTGATGCGTGATGTGCGATGCTTAAGCGATGAGGACGACGTTGAATATTGACGACGACATCCTGGAGGCGGTCAAGGAGATCGCGTCCAACCGCGGCGCCACGGCGGGCAGCGTGCTCTCCGACCTTGCGCGCACGGCCTTGGAGCCGGCCGCGCCGGTGCTCGTCCGTAACGGCGTGCCTCTCCTCCCGCGCCGGCCGGTGGGCAGTCCGAAGCCCACCCTGGCGCTCGTCAACCGCCTGCGGGACGAACCTTGAGCGGTCTGGCGCTCCTCGACGTCAACGTCCTCGTCGCGCTCTTCGACCCCGATCACGTTCACCACGAGCCCGCTCACCGCTGGTTCGAGGAGCAGCGCAGCATCGGATGGGCAACGTGCCCGCTGACCGAGAATGGGCTGCTCCGCGTGCTGACGCATCCGGCCTACTCGCTGGCGGCCGCGCCGCCGGCCGATGTCCTCGAACGCCTCCGGGCCTTCTGCGGCAGCGGCGGGCACGCGTTCTGGCCCGACGACGTCTCGCTGCGGGACGCCGAGCTGTTCCAGGCCGGAGCGCCGCCGAGCCATCGCCAGGTGACGGACCTCTACCTCCTCGGCCTGGCGGTCAAGCGCGGCGGACGTCTCGCGACCTTCGATCGCGCCATTCCCCTGGCGAAGGTCCGCGGCGCCGAAGCGGAGACCCTCGCCCTCATTCCAGCTTGACGCGAGCAGGCAGCCCGGAGGCCGGGGCACGCGGGAGCTGTCCGAGGATCAGCCGGATCGTCAACTTCGGCCGCCCCTGCTCAGAGGCGCGGAGCCGCCGCGCCTCGGGCGTGCCAGGCTTGCAGCAGCTCGGCTTCGCGCTCTGGCGGCAGGCGGGCGGAGGCCGCGCCGGCGGGTTGGCTCGAGTGGAGGTCGGCCAGCACGGCGCGGACGCTGTGGGCGACGGGGCGGAGGGTGAGGCCGGCGGCGGCGGCGCGGGCGGTGTCCACGGCGAAGAAGCCGTGCGCCTCCTCGGGCAGCCAGAGCGGCAGATCGTCCATGGGCCTCACGCCATTCGCGGCCAGGAAGCTGCCATCCACCCAGGTGAAGCGCGCGGCACTGGCGGCCACCGCGCGGCAGGTCTCGAGCAGGCCGCCGAAGGTGAGGCGGCCGCGCGGCGAGGTGGCGTTGAAGCGGCCGGCCGCGCCCCGCGCCAGCGCGAGCAGCAGCCAGGCGGCCAGGTCGCGGGCGTCGATGAGCTGCAAGGGATGCCCCGGCCGGCCGGGCGCCAGCACCTCGCCGCCCGCGGCCACCCGGCGCACCCACCAGGCGAAGCGCTGCGTGCGGTCGTGGGGTCCGATCAGCAGCCCCGAACGGACGACCAGCGCGCGGCCGGGCATGGCCTCCTCCACCACCGCCTCGCACCGCGCTTTGAGCGCGCCGTACCGCAGGTCCTCGCGGTGCTCGGCGTCGGGACCGAGCGGCACCTTGAGCGGCGAGCTCTCGTCCGGCCCCAACGCAAAGTCGGCGTAGACCGAGATCGTCGAGAGGAACAGGTAGCGCTGCACCGCGCCACCCAGGCAGCGCGTCGCGGCGGCCACCTGCTCGGGCCGGTAGCCGCAGCAGTCGGCCACGGCATCCCATTGCCGCCCGGCGAACGCCGCTGCCAGGTCGCCTTCGCGGTCGCGATCGCCGCGCAGCTGCTCGGCCCGCGGGAAGAGGTCGGGGTCGGTGAGGCCGCGGTTGAAGAGGGTGACCTCGTGGCCGGCGTCCAGCGCCGCCGCGGCCAGGTGCCGGCCGGCGAACCGCGTGCCGCCCAGGATCAGCAGTCGCATGGCGCGAGCGCGGCGGCGAGGGGAGGCCGCGCGCTCGGCGGGTTAGCCGGAGCCAGGGCCGGCACGAGGCCACGGCCGGCCGCCGCGG
>DATNKH010000556.1:0-11206 GCA_035603475.1 Thermoanaerobaculia bacterium | reverse complement strand
CCATGACCTGGTTCCACCAGGCGAGCCACTTCTCGGGTTGGAGGCGGGCGCGTTCTCGGATGCGTGGCAGGTTGCGCAGCACGAGGCCCAGTGCCTCGACCTTGCTCCGCTCGAAGCCGGCGCCGTCGTGCTGCAGGCAGGACCAGTTGTACACCGCGACCAGCGGACCGATCTCGCCAGCCGCCCCGTTCCCCCGCGCCCACGACCAGGCCGCCCTCGCCAGCTCCGCAGCGGCCTCGTAACGCTCCTCGCCGAATGCCGTGAAGGCTTCCTGCACCAGTCGTCCGGTGACCGGGCCCACTCCCGGTCCGTGCATCATGCTGCGCTCGATGCGAGCTTGCAGCTGCACCCAGGCCGGCACGGCCTCGACCTGGATCTCGGCCGCTTCCGCGGCGATCGTCTCTTCCTCGTCGCCAAGCAGCTGACGCTCCTGCAGCGCGCGGTAGTACTCCGCCGCGGTGGGTTGGCCCCTCCACTCGGCAGCCAAGGTGAGCATCGGCGCACTGTCCTCGCGCTGCTCCGCGAGGGCCGCCATCTCTTCCGGCAGGCGCTCGGCGAGCAGAGCCGCGATCTCTTGGATCTTGCGAAAGGTGCCGTCCTCCTGATCGAGGCCCCGCAGCATCTCCCACCATCCGCGGGCTGCATCGACCAGGTAGTCGAGGTAGAGGTCGATGCGCTCCGACTCTTCCCGGGTCAGCCAGCGGTCTGGCCGGTCGGCTCCGGCCAGGAAGGAATGCACCGCGGAGCGCAGTGGCTCGGGGACGTTCGCGGCGTCCAGCTCGCTGAGCCGCAGGAGGTGCAAGCGCCGGGGGCGCTCGCGCTCGCGGATCTGGACGATCTTCCCCTCCGCCTCGGCGAGATCGGCGCCGGCTGCGAGTCCTACGCCCGCGCCGGCGAGCCAGCTCCGCAGCCATTCGAAGCGCTCGCGCTTGTCGCTCTCTTCGCTCTGGACCCGCTCCTCGATCCGCCCCAGCTCGCCGGCGATCTCTTCGCAGCGGCGCGCGGCGGCATCGAGGTCGACTTCAGCCAGGTCGATCAGCTCGAGAAGCGCGGCAGGGAGGTGCTCGAGGATCTGCCGCAAGCTCTCGGAGTTGGCACTGCGTTCGAGACTGCGAAGTCGCCGGTCAAGGTCCTCCTGCTGACGCTCGAGGCGCCCGCGCCGGGCCGCAGCTTCCGCCGCCTGGGCTGCGAAACCGGCGATCGCCTCACCGCCAAAGCCAGGATAGCGGGCCGCTTGAACGGCTGCCTCGAACTCACCGGCGGCCAGCAGCGACTCCATCACCTCCCGAGGCGAGCGCCGCCTGCCCAGCAGCTGCTTGGCGATCCCGTCATGCAGCAGATCCTGCCATGATGCCGCGCCATGGACGTAGCTGCACCAGATCCTCTCGGAACGGGGATCGGCATCCAGCCATGGCGGCCAAGGAACGCCGGAGGTGTTCGTCGATCCACTGGCGTGGGCACCAGCGAAAAGGGTCTCCAGGGGCGGGAGGTCGCCGAAGAGCAGGCACGTGGAACGAGGCCCCCGGTTCTGCCGTAACGCGACGATCGCCTCGCCTACTGCGTGCTCGAGCCATTCGACGCTCCCGAGCTCCTCGTGATCAGCATGGGGCAAGCTCGGCAGGCGTGCGAGCGCGGTGCGCACCTCCTTGTGCAACTTGTCCTCGTCTTCAATCGTCCTTGATCGCAGGAGGCTGGCTTCCTGCCTTACCCATTGGTCGACCGCATCGAGATTGGCCTCCAGGTACCGGCGCAGGCTGACCCGGTGCTCCGACCGCAGCTCATTACGCTCAGGGTACTCGCGCACCGCCACCTGCTCGAGCTCACCGCTCGCGAAACGCCTCTGTAGAAGAGCGAGTTGGCTCTGCACCTCGCGCACGCGCCGCTCGCGTATGCTGTCGGTCAGCGGCCGGAAGAAGAGATTGCAGGCGAGTTGGCGTACACGGTGGTAATGCCCGGACATGCTCACCGTCTCGAGCCGGACTGCAAGGTTCTCCGCCGCCTGCCGCTTCGCCCTGGCCGAGAGACGATCGGCCTCTTCGGCGCCCGACGCCTCTTCAGAGCCGTTGCTGACCAGGGCTTCGAGCACTGGCTGGAGACCTGCCTCCCAGAAGAGCATCTGCAGGTCGGTAAACAGCCGGTGCAGGCGCTCGCCGACGCACCTCTGGCGGTTCGCCCAGCCCTTCTCATAGGGCCAGATGACCTCGAAGAAGAAGGGATGCGGCCGCGCCAGGGACTCTCGGAAGGTGATGAGCACGAGATGCCGGGCAACCATCTCATGCCCGCTCGCCAGCAGCGCCTCCAAGGTCCGACGCGGTAGAAACGAGGGCGCTGCCTGGTGTTCTGATTCGCCATGCATCGCCGCCTGCTCGAGGCAGTGGCCGAGCAGCTCCAGCGAACCGGCTGCCGGGGAAGAAGTGTCCCACTCCTCCACGTCGGAGAGGCGGCGGCAGAGCGCCGGGGTGAGCTGGCGCGTGGTCTCGTCCCCTTGCGCAGCCTGCAGCAGCTCCCGCGTGCTCTGAGCATCGAGCCGGCCGATCGACTTCGCCCGCCGCGGCGAGAGGCAGTCCGCGAACCGCTCTCGCATCGCCTCGAGGGTCTCGCGCTCGCGCCGCGCCTCGCCGAAGGCCCGATCCACGGCAGCGGCGATCTCCCGTAGAAAGGTCAAGGCGCCAGCCGTGGAGAAGGGCCAAGGAGGTGCCGATGGGGGATCGGGTAACCGACCCCCGGTCTCGACAAGCAGGCCGCGCAGGCGTTGCAGCTCACGGCCTTCGGCCAGGACCTTCTCCATCTCCTGAGAGGTGCGGTCCAGCCAAGCGGCCATGTCCCGGGCATCGGCGAGGACCGGTGGCGCAAACCGTGGCACACCAGCACCCTCGAGCACCGAGCGAAGATCCGTCAACTTGTTCTGCAACTCGGCAGAGATCCGCTGCTGCGTGTCCGCCAGCCGCTCCTGCGCGCCCGTCTCCGCCTCTAGCGCCAGCTTGATCGCGCGAACATCCAGCGTTGACGAGCCGCCTACCTGTCGCCTTCGATCAGCTGCCGATTCAAGCGCTCCTTGGCGGCTGGCCAGCTCGGCTCCGCGGGGACCTGGCTCTGTCTCCTCGATCTCTTCCTCGATACCCGCCACTGCAGCTCCGTCCGCAGGGGCAATCTCCTCATCCAGCACCTGCCCAACCGCCAGATTCTCCTCCTCGGGGTCATCGTCTTCCTCCGCCGATGCCTGGCCCTCGTCGCTCTCACCTTCTTCCTCGCCGTACGCGCTCGCCGCGCTGCCTTCCCTGGCGCCGAAGAAGTCCAGGAACTGCGGACCGAGCCGCAGAACGGGCGCGAGGATCGCGTGAGCCTGGCCCGGCTTGCGGAGCGCCCAAGCCAAGGTGAAGAGGGCCAGCGCTTCCTCCTCGCTCCAGGGGTCGACCACTGGCGCGAAGACCTTGCCCATTGCCAGCTGTTCACCGATCAGGGAACCGAACTGCTCGGCATCGAAACGGAAAAGCTCGTCAGCAGTGCGCAAGACGGGTCTTATCAGATCTCGATAGATGCTCTCGGGGAATCGACCGGAGGAGATGAGGAAGGTATGGAGCAGCAACGAGAATGGCGGCCTGAATCTCTTGCCCCGATGGAGACCCCGTCTGTACGTCGGCTCATCCAAGGCGCGCCTGAGGGACGTCACGACGGACTCGCCACTCTGCTTCGGAATCCCCGTGATCGCCAAGATGACCCTTAGCCGTTCACCACGAAAGAAAGCGCGGTAGGACTCGGCGACGACCTCGCGAGTGACGCCGGGAGCCAGACACCCACCCGCATTCAAAGGTGCATAACGAGAGGTGAAGCAACGCTCCGTTGCCACCTCGTCCGACGGCGGGTCGGGTGATCCAGGCTGGTCGTTCATGTGCACGGTTAGCTCTGCTGCATCGGCCGGGGCCGAATCCAGTTCCATGGCCGAAGCCCTACAAAGCCCTTGCGATCGGACGATGTCCATTCTGACGTTTGGCGGCACACTCGTCAAGACCATGGGAAGTTTCTTAGAGCCTTCTCGTGCTCGAGCTACTGCCCCCGCAAAACGCGGGATTGCGGCTAGTCTGGGACCGCCGGGTCCGGCCCGCCGGCTCTGGCACCCACCAGGTCATTCGAGCCGGTCACAAGGTGGCAAGGGTGAGCGAGGACAGCCACGAATGGATCTCGTCTATATTCGCGTCATGGACCCGCGGCTCGCTCCGCTGCCGGGAGGGGACCTCGTCGGGACCGGCATCGACGACCTCGCGCGTGGTGTCGAGTCGATTCCGGCCCTGCTCGTCTCGATCGGCGCCGAGCGCCTCCGTCACGCCGGCCTGGCGGTGCCGGGACCGGTCTTTCCATCGCCTGAGCGTCGCCTCTACGATCGCCTCGCCGGCGAAGACAGCGACAGCGCACACTCCCGCTACAACGCCCTGATCCGCCGCCTGGTCAGCTGCGAGCGGGCGCTCGAATGCGCCAGCCGCTAGACCGCGAGCGGGTGCTCCGCTTCATGCGCGCCCTGGGCGCCGAGGCGGAGCGCGAGGCTCGCGTCTACTTCACCGGCGGCGCCACCGCCGTGCTGGTCGGTTGGCGCGGCAGCACCATCGACCTGGACATCAAGCTCGAGCCGGAGTCGGACCGGCTGCTGCGCGCCATCTCGCCGCTCAAGGAGCGCCTGGAGATGAATGTTGATCTGCAGTGGGCGTCCCCCGGCGACTTCATCCCCGAGCTCCCGGCCTGGCGCGAGCGCAGCCCCTTCGCCGGCCGCGAAGGCAAGCTCTCGTTCCACCACTACGACCTCGCCGCCCAGGCCCTGGCGAAGATCGAGCGCGGCCATGCGCAGGACCTCGACGACGTGCGGGAGATGCTGGCGCGGGGCCTGGTGAACCGCGAGGAGCTGCGGCTGAGGTTCGCGGAGATCGAGCCCCAGCTCTACCGTTACCCGGCGATCGACGCGGCTGCCTTCCGCAGAGCTGTCTCCAGGGTCACCGGCGCGGGAATCGATACGCCCTCTTGATCGGCGGCGTGCTCAGCTGCTACGCTCGTAAACAGCAAAAGGCAGAGCGCTCTCGCACCGATCTGATGCATCCCTCATGCTGCGCACGAGAAGGTCGGTGGTGGCCCTGGTTGGGTCTCCCCCTGATCCTGGCGGGCTGTCTCTACCGTGCTCATTACGTTTCGCACGGCGAGGGAGCTTCCCTGGACCGCTCCGAGACCAGCCCGGACCTCGTGAAGGTGGTCACCGCCAAGGACGTGGACCGCCCATACAGAAAGATCGGGGTCGTCCACGCGCCCGCGTCGCTGTCGGAGCGCGACGCCATCGCGGCGCTCCAGCGGCGGGCACGCACCCTCGGAGGCGACGCTCTGCTCGATCTCCGCAGGCAGGCCACGGGCTCGAGCGCCGACCGGGCCTCTTCGGGTCTGGCCGCGGCGCCCTGGGAGGCGGATGTGATCGCCTGGACGGACAAGCAGGGGGGTGGCGCACCTCCGCCGCCGCCGGGCGCGAAGCCGCCGGGCGGCCGCGTTCCTGTCATACCGATCCTTCCGAATCCCTAGCCCCCGGGAGCCGAGGACGCTGCGAGCTGGCCCGCGCGATGCAGCGCGAGCAGCTCCGGAAGCCCCAGCCGCTCGGCGCGCGCGTCGTCGGGCAGGCCGAGGGCGGCGAGCACCGCGCCGGCCCTCTCCCGGCCCCAGCCGGCGGCGAGGGCGTTGCGGAGGGTCTTGCGGCGCTGTCCGAAGGCGAGGCGGACGGTGGCGAGAAAGGCCGGCATCTCGCCCGCCGGCAACGGCGGCGGCCGGAGCTCGAAGCCGACGTAGGCGCCTTCGACCCGGGGCGGCGGGCGGAAGCTGCCGCGGCGCACCCGCCCGAGCCGCACCGCGCGGGCATGGGCCGCGACCAGCACGCTGAACGAGCCGTAGGCCGGGTCGCCGGGTCCGGCGAGCAGGCGCTCGGCCACCTCGCGCTGCACCAGGAAGCCGGCGCGCGGCACTTGCAGGTGGTGCGGGAGCAGCGCGCCGAGCAGCGCGGTGGCGATGTTGTAGGGCAGGTTCCCCGCCACCAGGGTGGGCGCGGGCAGCCGTCCCCATGGAAGGTCCAGGGCGTCCTCGACCACGATCGCCGGCGGCCCGCCGCTGCCGCGCCCCGCGGGGCTCGCGGTCCCCCGTCCCGGCCATCGCGGCCATCGCTGCCAGCGCCGCCGCAGCTCCGCCGCCCAGGCGAGGTCCACCTCCCAGGCAAGCACCTGGGCGCCGGCGGCGAGCAGCTCGGCGGTGAGCACCCCTCCCCCCGGCCCCACCTCGACGACCCGCTGCCCGCCCGGCTGCAGGAACTCGATCAGCGGCCGGCACAGCGAGCCCGAGACCAGGTGGTGCTGGCCGAGCGCCTTGTCGAGCCGCGGCGGACGCATGCGGGCACGGTATCAGAGCGGGGCCGACCTTCCGGCGCACGGCTTTGGAGGCAGTGGGTCCATCTCCACTGCCTCCTTTGGGCGAGGGGCCAAAGTCCTTCGTCCCCCCGCAGCCTCGGCCCCTCGCCCCAAGGAGGCAGTGGAGACGGACCCACTGCCGCCCGGGCCGTCGGGCCGCAGAGGCGACTCCCTCCGGCCCTCTCTCGTCCCGCCGGGAGCATCTCCGGAGGACGTGCCGAATTGGCCTGCACGGGCGCCGCCGCCGCACGCGAATCGGCGTAATTGCTTGGCGCCTCGGCCTTTCCGCCCCTTACCGGCAATGGCACCCCCCTTGCAGCCCAGGGTAGTGCCGAGGATCGCGATGGAGCCATCCGTGATCACCCTCAACCGCGACGTGGAGCGCGAGACCCTGACGCTGAAGGGCGTCGAGGCCGAGCTGCGCAAGGTGATCGTCGGCCAGGACTACCTGCTCGACCGCCTCCTGGTCGGGCTGCTCGCCCGCGGGCACGTGCTGATCGAGGGCGTGCCGGGCCTGGCGAAGACGCTGGCGGTCAAGACGCTGGCGCAGACGATGGCGCTGCAGTTCCAGCGCATCCAGTTCACCCCCGACCTGCTGCCTGCCGACCTCGTCGGCACCCTGATCTATGACCAACGCACCGGCGACTTCCTGCCGCGCCGCGGTCCGGTGTTCACCCACCTGCTGCTTGCCGACGAGATCAACCGCGCCCCCGCGAAGGTGCAGTCGGCGCTGCTCGAGGCGATGGAAGAGCGCCAGGTGACCCTGGGAGATCGCAGCCATCCGCTGCCCGAGCCTTTCATGGTGCTCGCCACGCAGAATCCTATCGAGCAGGAGGGCACCTACCCGCTCGCCGAGGCCCAGATGGACCGCTTCATGATGAAGCTGCGCCTCGGGTACCCGTCGCGCGCCGAGGAGGGCGAGATCCTCGAGCGCATGCTGATCGAGCGCGACCTGCGGGTGACCCCGGTGCTGGACCGCGAGCACCTGGTCGCGCTGCGGACGGTTGCCGACACCGTGTACCTCGATCAGAAGATCCGCGGCTACATCCTCGACCTGGTGAGCGCCACCCGCGAGCCGCGGGCCGCCGGGCTGGCGGACCTCGCCGAGCTGATCGCTTTCGGCGCCTCGCCGCGCGCCACGCTGTACCTGGCCCGCGCCGCCAAGGCGATGGCCCTGCTGCGCGGCCGCGGCTACGTCATTCCCGAGGACGTCAAGGAGGTGGCCGCCGACGTGCTGCGCCACCGCATCATCCCGACCTACGAGGCGGAAGCCGAGGAAGTCTCCTCCGAGACCCTGGTCGCCAGGCTGCTCGAGCGCATCGAGGTCCCGTAATGGCCCGGCGCAGCCAGCGGCGCCGCGTGGGCTGAGGCCGAGGCCGAAGAGCAAGCTGGTGTTCGGTTTCCTGTCGCCGCGCAAGGCCAAGTCCCCGGGCGGGACCGCCGCGGGCGCCGCCGCCCGCGAGCGCGCGCGCATTCCTTTCGACCTGCTGCGCAAGGTCCGCCGCATCGAGATCGCCACCAACCGCCTGGTCGACCAGGGCGTGGCTGGCGACTACCACTCGGTGTTCAAGGGGCGCGGCATGGAGTTCGCCGAGGTGCGCCCGTACCAGCCCGGCGACGACGTGCGCGGCATCGACTGGAACGTCACCGCGCGGATGGGGACGCCATTCGTCAAGCAGTACGTCGAGGAGCGCGATCTGACGATCTTCCTGGTCGTCGACGTCTCGGGGAGCCTGAGCTTCGGCTCGCGCGCGATCCTCAAGCGCGAGCTCGCGGCCGAGGTCGCCGCGCTGCTCGCCTTCGCGGCGGTGCGGAACCAGGACCGGGTGGGCGCGGCGCTGGTCTCCGACCGGCTCGAGCTGTTCCTGCCGCCGCAGCGCCGGCGCAACCACGTGCTGCGCCTGGTGCGCGAGATCCTCGAGCGGCCGGCGCATGGCGCGACCGACCTCGAGCGCGGGCTGCAGGCGGTGCTCGCCACCCTCAAGCGCCGCGCCGTGCTCTTCCTGATCTCCGACTTCCTCGGCAGCCCGGCCAGCCGCTCGCTCAAGGCCGCCGCCGCCCGCCACGACCTCATCCTCGTCGAGATCATGGACCCGCGCGACCACGACCTGCCAGCGGTCGGCCCGGTGGTGCTGCGCGACGCCGAGACCGGCGAGACCGCGCTGGTCGACGGCCGGCGGCTCGGCCGCGGCCACCGCGAGCGGCGGCTGCGGGAGCGCGACGAGCTGCTGCGCCTGAGCCGCCGCCTGAGCGTCGACCACCTCGAGCTGCGCACCGACCGCCCCTACCTCTCCACCCTGCTGTCGTTCTTCGAGCAGCGGCGCCGGAGGCTGCGCCGATGAGGGCGCCGAGCGCGGTGTCCAGGGCCCACCGCCCCCCGGCGCGGCTGCTGCTCGTGCTCCTGGTTGCGTCTCTGGCCTGGGGCCACGGACTGGTGCGCCAGGCGGTGGGACAAGCGCCGGCGCCTCGGCCTCCGGCTCTCTCCGCGCCGCCGGCCGCTCCCGGCATCCAGATCTCCGTGGCGCTGCCGGCGGCGGCCGTGACGGTGGGAGACCGGGCCGAGGCGGTGATCACCGTGCGGGTGCCGCCGACGGCGCGGCTGGCAGGCGAGCCCCGCTTCCCGGTGTGGCGCGGCGCCTGGGGCGAGGCCGAGGTGCGCGAGCAGGGTGAGCCGCGGCGCGCCGCCGGGCCGGGCGGCGTCGCGCATTACCGCCAGCGCCTGGTGCTGGCGGCCTTCCATCCGGGCAGGGTGCAGCTGCCGCCCGTGGCCATCGCGCTGCCGCTCGGCACCGGCACCGTCCAGGCGTGGACGCCTGCCGGCCTGGCGCTCACGGTGCGCTCGGTGCTGCCGGCGGGCGCCGCCGCCAAGGACCTGCACCTCCGGTCGGCGGCGCCGCTGCGCCCGCTGCCGCTCGGGACCGCTTTCTTCTGTGCCTTGGCCGTGCTGGCCGCCGCCGCGGCGGCCGGCATCTGGGCGCTCTGGCGCCGCGAGCGGCGACGCCGCGCCGCCGCCGGCGAGGAAGGGCTGGCGGCAAGGCCGCTCCTGGCGCCGCTGCCGGAGCTGCTGGCAGCGCTCGACCGGCTGGGCAGCGAGCCCTCGCCGCTTGCCCTGCACACCGGCATCAGCCAGGCGCTGCGGCGCTACCTCGGCCGCGCCGTCGGCTTCCCGGCGCCCGAGAGCACCACGACCGAGATCCAGCGCCGTCTGCTCGCCCGCGGCTGGCCGTCCGCGCACGTGCGGCCCGCGGTGGACCTGCTGCGTGCCTGCGACCTGGTGAAGTTCGCCCGCCAGCAGGTGCCCGCGGCGGACGCCCGCGAGCGCCTGGCGGCCGCGCGCCGCCTGGGCGAGGAGATCGAGGGGCGCGCCACGGCCGTCGAGCAGGCGCGGGCGAGGCTGGAGGCCGCCGGATGACCGAGGTCTTCCCGCATCTCGCGAACCCCTGGTGGCTGCTGCTGCTGCTCGCCCTGCCGGCGCTCGCCTGGCACCATCACCGGCGGCACTCGCCGGGAGCGCTGACCTACAGCCGGCTGCCGCTGCCTCCCTCCAGGCAGGCTCCGGCGCAGCCGACGGCTCCACTCGCGGCGGCGGCAGGCGGCGCCGGCCGGGGCCCTCGGGCGCCCGGCGCCGGTGGCGTGCTCGGCCCCGGCGGTGCGCCCGGGGCAGGCGGCGCTCCCCCCGGCCCAGGGCTCCCGACCGGGCCGGCCGGCGCGGCCCGCCGTGGCCGCGGCGCCTGGCGGCTCCATCTACCTTTCTATCTGCGCCTCGTCGCGCTGGGCTGCCTGGCGGTGGCGCTCGCGCGGCCGCAGCTCGGCTATGCCTGGGAGGAGAGCCTGACCGAGGGCATCGACATCGAGCTGGTGCTCGACATCTCGGGCAGCATGGCGGCCGAGGACTTCCTGCCGCAGAACCGCCTCGCCGTCGCCAAGCAGGTGGTCAAGCAGTTCATCTCCGGCCGGACCGGCGACCGCATCGGCCTGGTGGTGTTCTCGGGCTCCGCCATGACCCGCGCCCCGCTCACCACCGATCACGCCATGCTGCAGCTGCTGGTCGACTCGGTCGAGCTCAACAGCCTCCCTGACGGCACCGCGATCGGCGTCGCCCTCGCCGCCGCCGCCGCGCGCCTGCGCCTCAGCCCGGCGAAGACGCGCATCATGGTGCTGGTCACCGACGGCGGCAACAACGCCGGCGAGATCGATCCGCTGTCGGCGGCGGCGATGTGCAAGGGGCTCGGCCTCAAGGTCTACACCGTCGGCGTCGGCACCGCGGGCCGGGTGCCGGTGCCGGTGCCGATGCAGGACCCGGAGACGGGCAGGATCGAGATCCACCGCCAGCTGATGAACGTCAGCGTCGACGAGCAGCTGCTGCGCCTGATCGCCCAGCGCACCGGCGGCCGCTACTGGAAGGCCACCGACCGGCACAGCCTGCAAGCGATCTTCAGCGACATCGACCGGCTCGAGAAGACGCCGCTGCAGGTGAAGCGCTACGTCCGCTACCGCGAAGCTTTCGCGCCGCTGGCGCTGGCCTGCCTGGCGCTGCTCGGCCTGCCGCTCGCTGCGGCCGCCCTGCAGGTGACGGCCGAGCCATGAGACCGCTAAGAAGAGGACCCGCCTGCCCGGTTCTACCCGTAGCGCCTCCGGAGCTCAGGCGTGTCGCGCAACTTACCAGCGTCTATCGGATCGCCCCCCGCATCCCCCCAACCCCCTTCCTCCCAGCTGGGATGCCGCGACTGGCGACAGGCGGAGCCGCGGCCCCCCTCCGGGGGGGAAGGGGGCACCACGCCCACCTT
>DATNKH010000555.1:0-2589 GCA_035603475.1 Thermoanaerobaculia bacterium | reverse complement strand
GGCGAGCTTCGGGGGTGCCCTCTGCCAGCCGCCTCTTGATGTACTCGGCGGCCCTCATCCGCGAGAAGGGGGTGATGGTGCGGCTCCACGGGTCGGCGAGAAACCAGTTCACGAGCGTGGCAACCACGGGGGTGACCCCGGACGCCCGCGGCGCGGCGCGGCGCAGCCCGGCCAGGCGCTGTTCACGGTCGGGGACCGGGACCGGCACTCCGTGGCGGTCGATCTCGACGCCGCCGATCGCCTCGGCCAGCGTCGCCAGCCAGGGCGCGTCCGCCGCCGAGCTGAAAAGGCGGTGCCAGATCCCCGCCGTGCCGTCCTCGGAAGCCGTGACCGCGAGCTGGGCGTCCGGGCTCCATTCGGCGTCGGTCACCTTCCCCTCGTGGCGCATCGGCTCGCCCTGGGGGCGGCCGGTGCGGAAGAGCCACACCTGCGCCGTGCCGTCCCATGACGCAGTGAGGACACGCAAGTTGGTCGACGCGAAGCGCGCGGAGACGACGCTGTCGTCGTGGTGCAGGGGCTGGGTCAAGAGGGCTCCGGTGGCGGCGTCCCAGACCCGCGCCGTGCCGTCGAGCGACGCCGTCACGACATAGCTCCCATCGCGGTTGAAGTGCGCCGAGGTCACCTCGTCCTGGTGGCGCAAGGGTGGGCCGAGCGGGGTCCCGAAGGTGGCCCCAGGCGTGGCGTCCCAGACCTGCGCCGTGCCGTCCGCCGAGGCGGTAACCACGCGCCGGCCGTCCGGGCTCCAGTCGACGGATCTCACGGCGTCCTGCCGGCCGTCCGGGCTCCAGTCGACGGATCCCACGGCGTCCTGCTGGCGCAGGGCCTTGCCGAGCGCTTGGCCGGTCACCGCGTCCCAGATCCGCGCCGTGCCGTCGCGAGACGCGGTAGCCACCCTGCTGCCGTCAGGGCTGAAGCGAGCTCGGTAGACCGGGCCTTCGTGCCGCAACACGCTCAGCGCGCGGCCGGTCGTCGCGTCCCACAGACGTGCGGTCCCATCTTCGCAAGCGGTGAGCAGGCGCCTGCCGCCGGGGCTCCACGCGATGTCGAAGAGCGACAGCCGTCCCCCATGACGCAGGGGCTCCCCGACAGGCTGGCCGGTCCGGACATCCCAGACCCGGGCGATGCCGTCGTTCGAGGCGGTAGCCACCCGGTCGCCCGCGGGGCTCCAGGCCACTCCCACCACCCCGGCGCCATGGAGCAAGGGCGCGCCGATCTCGAGGCCGGTCTGGGCGTCCCAGATCCGGGCGGTGCCGTCCTGCGAGGCCGTCGCCAGACGCTGGCTGTCGGGGCTGAAGACGGCCTGGTTGACCGGCCCCTGGTGGCGGACGAAGCTGCCGATGAGGCCTCCCATCGGCGCGTCCCAGACCCTTGCCGTGGCATCACTCGAGGCGCTGAGGACGCGCCTGCCGTCGGGGCTGAAGCGGGCATCGGTCACCCAGTCTTCGTGCCGCAGGGGCTCGCCCACCGCGAGGCAGGTGGCGGTGTCCCAGATCCGCACCGTCTGATCCTCCACGAGGGTGAGCAGCCGCTCGCCGCCTGGGCTGAAGCGGGCGAGCGTCACGGTGACGTCGTGGACCATGGGAATGCCGACCGGACGGCCGGAGCGGGCCTCCCAGAGGCGCACCGTCCGGTCGCTGCCGACCGTGACGATGAGCCGGCTGCTGGGACTCCACGCTGCGGACAAGACCGGCCCGGCATGGCGCATCGGCTCGCCCACCGGCAAGGCCGTCGCGGCATCCCAGACGCGGGCCGTCTGGTCGGAGGAAGCAGTCACCAGCAGTTGCCCATCGGGGCTGAAGGCAACCGAGCGGATCAGATCGCCATGTCGCATCGGGAGGCTCGAGGGCTCTCCCGTCGCGGCGTCCCAGACCTGGGCGGAGTCGGCGAAGAGGGTGGCGACGTGCCGGCCGTCCGGGCTCCACCCGGCCCAACCGACCTTCTCGCGGAGCTGTCCCTGGCTCTGGGGTGAACCGCGCCGGGTGCCCCAGAACCGCACCGTCCCGTCGGCCTCCACGGTCAACAGGCGCTCGCCGGTCGGGCTCCATTCAGCGGTCGCCACCGCGCCGTCGTGGCGCAGCGGTGGGCCTACCGGCAGGCCCGTCCGGACGTCCCAGAGCCGCGCCGTGTGGTCCTTCGAGCCGGTAGCGATCCACCGGCCGTCCGGGCTCCATTCGGCGGTCACCACCTCCCCCTGATGGCGCATGGGCTTGCCGATGGCACGGCCGGTCCGGACATCCCAGACCTGCGCCGTGCCATCCTTCGAGGCGGTGACCACGCGCCGGCCGTCCGGGCTGAAGGCGGCCGCCGACACTTCCTTGCCGTGCCTCAGACAGGCGACCGGGATCGGCCAGGTGTGGCGCAGCAACAGCTGGAGGATGGTGCTCCGGACCTCGAGGCTCTCGGCGTCCAGCCGTGCTGCCCGAGCCAGATAAGCGAGGGCCAGGTCATGGCGCCCTTTGCCCGAGAGGTTGAGGGCCTGCTCCAGGTCGGCGGTGGCGAACGCTCGCTCGGCCTCGCGCCGCGCCCGGTATCCCGAGTAGATCCCTCCGAGAGCGAGCAGCAGGAGGACTCCCAGGAGCGCGGCCGTGG
>DATNKH010000554.1:0-2011 GCA_035603475.1 Thermoanaerobaculia bacterium | reverse complement strand
CCTTTCTCGCGCTGGTTTTGACCGGGCTCGGGTTGCTCGGCGTCTGGGTGGAAGCCCACCACCACGAACCCAACTCGCTCGTCATCGGCGCCAGTTCCCTGATCATCGGCCTGGGCCTCGGCTGGCTTGCCTTCCGCCTCCTGGCTGGCCGCAGCCGACGCCGCGACGGCGGCCTCTTCTCGCCGAGCGCGCTCAGGATCTGCGGCACGCTCTTCTACCTCGAGCCCGCGGCGCAGCTGCTGATGCGCTCGTGGGGCATTCTCTGGGCGGCATCTTCCATCGCCGCGGGGACCGCCTGCTTCGCGCTCGCCCGCAAGCGCTCTCGGCCGCCTGGCGAGCTACCGGAGGTCGAGCCCATTCGGCCTCGCTGACCGGGCGCCTCTACGCGGCGACGTCCGACGGCATCCTGCGCACCCGCAGTGGCGGCGCCAGCTGGGTGCCCGTCGACCACGGGCTGAGCGACCTGGTCATCCCCACGCTCGCCGTGGCCGCCACGGCGCGGTGGCCACGGCGGTGCAGCTGCTGGGCTTTGTCGCGGCAGGGGGCGCCGCCGTGCCGCATCCGGTGGCAGTGAGCCTGGACCGCGGCGCCACCTGGAGCCCCCTCGACAACGGCCTGACGTCCAACGTCGTCGTCCACTCCCTCGCCGTGGACCCCGCCTCGACGGCCTCGCAGGTGACGCTCTACGCCGGCACCGAGACCGGCGTCTTCGAGATCACGTTCGCCCCGCAGGCGCTCGGCCGGTAGCCCTGGTTCCTGCCGCCTGGCCCTCCCCTCTTCGATTCAGAGCTTCGTCCTAGCCTTGGCCGCCCTGGGCGTTCAGGGCGTAGCCGACGCCGGCGACGGTGACCAGGTAGCGCGGCTGGCGGGCGTCGAGCTCGATCTTCTGCCGCAGGCGGTGCACCAGCTGCTTGACCAGCTGGCGGTCGCCGCCGCCGCGGGACCCCCAGACGTGGGAGAGCAGGCGCTCGGCCGGCAGCGGGTGGCCGGCGTTGGCGAGCAGCAGCTGCAGCAGGCGCGCCTCGAGGCGTGTGAGCCGGATCCCCGCGCCGCCCCGTACGGCGACCGACTGCTGCTCGAGGTCGAGGGCGAAATCGCCGGCGGCCAGCGGCGCCGGCTTCTCCTCGCCGGCGCGGCGCAGCAGCGCCCGCACCCTGGCGAGCAGCGCGCGCGGGCTGAACGGCTTGGTCAGGTAGTCGTCGGCCCCCAGGTCGAGCCCCGCCACCTCGTCCTCCTCGCTGCCCTGCACCGTCAACATCATGATCGGGGTCGAGGAGCTCGCGCGGATGCGCCGGCAGACCTCGCGGCCGTCGAGCTTCGGCAGCTGCAAGTCGAGGATCACGAGGTCGGGCTCCTCGCGCTCGAAGGCAGCGAGCGCGGCCAGTCCGTCGCCGGCCTCGACGGTCAGGTAGCCGGCCTGGCGCAGCGCGTAGGCGATCAGGCCCGAGAGGTCCAGGTCGTCGTCGACGACCAGGATCTTCATGCCTCGCCCCCCTCCGCGGCGCTCGGCCGGGCCCGCCCGGCCGCTGCCGGAGGGGTGGCGGCGGAGTCCACCCCGGCGCCGAGCGCCGTCGCGGCGGCGGGGCTCCCGGCCTCGGCTGCGGTCTCGGCGGCCGTCTCGGCCTCATGGGAGCGCGGCAGGGTGACGCGCATCCGCGTGCCCGGATCGCGTCGCTCGGCCGCGACGGTGCCGCCGTGGCGCTCGACGATGGACTGCACGATCCAGAGCCCCAGCCCCATGCCGCTCTGCTCCGGTTCCGCCATCTCCTCCGGCGAGCGGACGAAGCGCCGGAACAGCGCGCTGCCCGAGTCGGCTGCCGGCGGCAGCCCCGGCCCCCGGTCGTCGACCCACAGCGCCACGTCGCGCTGCGTGACCTCCCCGCCGACCGCCAGCGGCGAGCCTGCGGGTGCGAACTTCTGCGCGTTCGCCAGCAGGTTGACGAACACCTGGACCAGCCGCGGCGCGTCGCCCAGCACCGGCGGCAACGGGTACGGCAGGTTCACCTCCACC
>DATNKH010000553.1:0-5482 GCA_035603475.1 Thermoanaerobaculia bacterium | reverse complement strand
CGGCGCAGAGGATGCCGGCGGCGTCGGCCGCCAGCACCTTGGTGAGCAGCCGGGCCGGGGGCGCATGCGGAATCAGATCTGCCGCCGGCGGCAGGTTGCCGCCGGGCGCGAGGTCCGGCCGCGGGATCGGGGCGGCTGCTCGCGGACGCGCGGAGCCGATGCCGGTGCGCACCGTTCCCTCGCTCGCGATCCGGCCCGGCTGGCCCGCCGCCGGTTGCCGGCGCAGGTCGAAACGGAAGCTGCCGCTTGCGGCCCGGGTCTCGTCCCATCCTTCGACGCGCAGCTCGATCCGATCGCCGGGGACGATCTCTCGCCGCAGCCGGAACCTGCGCACCTCGGCGATGGCCGTGTTGCCGGGAGCGTCGCCGCCGAGAGTGCCGCGGGCGGCGAGCTCTTCGAGCACCTGGCAGAGCAGGGCGAGGTGCGCGATACCGGGCAGCAGCGGCCGGCCCGGGAAGTGGCCGGCGAAGATCGGGCCGCCCGCGGGCACCAGCAGCTCGGCGACCACGGACAGCGCTGCGTGCCCCGTCAGCGGCTGGGTCGCCGGCAGTGGCGCCTCGGGTGCCGGTGCGACGTCCAGCCGCAACAGCTGCAAGCCGGCGCCTCCGGCGGCGGTCATCCGGCGGGCGGCGCGACTCCGCCGGCGGTCGCTTCGGCTTCGGCGCTGAACAGGGAGAACGGCTCGCGCCGCGGCGCCAGCGGCAGGTAGCGGTTGGCGCGAACCATCAGGAAGAACAGCTCGAGCCGCCAGCGCAGCTGGAACGCGAGGCGTGGGAAGACTGAGCCGGCGAGCACCGAGAGGGTGGCATTGTGCACCGCGAGCGGGCCGCTGCCGCTCAGGAAGAGCTCGCGGAAGGAATGGCGGTAGTAGTTCCGCACCATGCGGAAGAGGGGTGTCGAGCTGCCCGCGACGAAGCGGTTGTAACGCCGGCGCACCCGCCTCGCCGATTCTCCGTGGCGCAGCATGGCGACGACGCCGCGCGCCGCCTCGACGGCGCTCATCATGCCCAGGCAGACGCCGGTCGAGAAGATCGGGTCGAGGAAGGCCGCGGCGTCGCCGACCAGGAAGTAGCCTGGTCCGGAGAACGGTTCGCAGCGATAGCTGAAGTCGGCACAGACCACGTTGTCGGCCGGGCGCACGGCGGCCGCTGTGCGGCGCCGCAGCAGCGGGCAGCGCGCGATCCCCCATTCCAGCATGCGGTCCGCGGGCACACCGACGCGGCGAGCGGCGTCGGCGTCCATCACCAGGCCGATGCTGTCGCGCCGTTCGTCGATCGGGATGATCCAGAACCACCCCTCGGCGCACATCACCATGGTCGGGTCGCCCGCCGTGGCGCCGGCGCGGCGCTCGACGCCCTGGAAATGCTGGAAGTAGGCGATCTTGCGGTGCTCGGGGAGCATGCGCCGGATGCCCAGGTGCTTGGCCGCGAGAGTGGACTGGCCGCTGGCGTCGATCAGCACGCGGGCCATGATGCGCTCACCGCGGTCACCGCGGTCACCGCGGTCTTCGCGCTCGCCGTTCTCGTCGGGCTCGCCGCGGTGACCCCGCGCGGCACGATCCTGACCCGCGCCGCCCTCCCGCCGTTCGCCGCCCGCGGTCTCGACCGCGACGTCGCCCTCGGCGAGGCGAAGGATCCGGCGCACCGCCAGGTCCTGGCTCACCTCGGCGCCGGCCGCGGCCGCCGCGTCGAGCAGCATGGCGTCGAAAGGTGCGCGCTCGATGTTGAAGGTCTCGGTGGCCTCCCTGAGCAGGCAGTCTGCGAACAGGAAATGCTGGCTGCTGCGGCCATGGCCGACGGCGAACTCGACGCCCCCCTTCTCGACCTGGGGAAGGCGGCGGAGCGCCGGCTCGAGTCCGAGCTCGCGGATCAGCTCCAGGTTGGCGGGCAGGAACGACTCGCCGATGTGGAAGCGCGGGAAGCGGGCGCGCTCGAACACCCGGACGGAGAGACCCGCCCGCGCCATCACCAGCGCCGCGGTGGCGCCGGCCGGGCCGCCGCCGATGACCACGGCGTCATAGGTCTTCTCGTTCGCCGTCATCCCGTCATCCATTGTCCGCGCGGCCCGCGACGCCGCTCTGCAAGCGCCAGTTCGGGCGGGTGCGCGCGACGCAGCTTACGGGCTCCGCCGCGCGAAGGTCAAACCGCGGCCTCACGGCTGGAGCCGAAAGACGATGGGGAAGATCCGGCGGACCTTGATCGGCTTGCCGTCACGGGTGGCGGGCCGGAAGCGCCATTGGCGGACCGCCGCGACCGCCGCTTCGTCGAAGCCGTGGCCCAGCCGGCGCACCACCTTGATGTCGTGGCCGACCCTGCCACGCTCGTCGACGATCGCCTCGAGCACCACCAGGCCCTCGAGACCGGCGCGCAGCGCTTCCTCGGGGTAGACGGGCGTCACGCCGCTGCTCTCGATGAGCACCGGGCTGACGACGCCGCCGCCGGCCTCGACCGGCAGGTCGGTCTCGCCGGCGGGAGCTTCGGCGCCGGCGGGTCTGGGGGTCCCCGGGGCCGCGGCGGCGGCCGCGGCCGGTTCGGTGCCGGGAATGACCGTGGGCTGCACCAGCCGGTCGAGCATGGCCTGGCGCTCGCGCGCGGCCTGGCGCTCGGCTGGCGACGCGGCGGCGGCGGGGGCCTCGGCTTCGCCGTTCGCCGCGCGCGCCGCGCGCAGGAACAGGATGTCGATCGGCCGCTCGCCCGCATCGGGAGCCGGGCCGCGCGCACCGGCAACCACCAGCGCCGCGATCGCGCCGACGTGCAGCAGCACGGAGATGGCGAGCGGCCAGGCGCTTCGCCGCGCCGTGGCCCGCTGTGGCGTCGAGTCCTCGAACATCGGCCAGCGTCCGGCGGGAGCATAGCGCCCCGCCGGACGCACACCTACCGCACCTCGAAGACCACGGTGAGGTCGAAGAACACCTTCACCGGGCGGCCGTTCAGCAGGGCGGGGGTGAACTTCCACTGGCTGACCGCCTTGACCGCCTCTTCGTCGAGCCCGAACCGCAGCCGCTTGCGGAGCTCGATGTCGATGACGTTGCCGCGCTCGTCGATGACGGCCCGCAGGACCACGACGCCCTGCAGGTGGGCCTGGCGCGCCTGCTCGGTGTAGCGGGGCTCGACCTTGGTGCCGGGGATGATCTGCGGCCGGCTGATCGCGCCGCCGATGGCCAGCGCGACGTCGTCGCCGTCGCCGGTGCCGCGGCCCGAGGTCGCATCGCCGGTGCCGTTGCCGTTCCCACGGCGGCCGCCGCCGAAGGGGTCGACGTCGGCCGGCGCCAGCCGCGGGTCGGCCGGCTGGGGGTCGGCCGGCGGCGGGATGGGCTTGTCGGCCGCCAGCGGGTCCGGCTGGACCGGCATCGGCGCCGGCGGCGCGAGCGGGGCCAGTGGCGGGGCCGGCGTCGAGCGCGGCGGCGGGCTGTCCGCCACGATCTTCTTGGGCTCGTTCACGGGCGGCGGCGGCGGTGCCGGCAGCAGGGGCAGCGGCAGCTGCACCTCGAAGACTTCGGGAATGGGCGGCTCGGCGACCGCCCGCACCTGCCACGCTTCGGCGCCGGCGAGGGTCGCCAGCGCGACCACGTGCAGCAGCAGCGAGGAGGTGAGGATCCAGGTGCGCTTGCGGCCGGCAGACCGGCCGCCCTGCGGAGGCGTCCAGTGACTCGCGAACATGAGGCTCTCCTTGGCAAGGAGCGTGGCCGCCGGTTTGCGGCCGCGCGCTCGAGAGGCGCCTCTCTTGCTCGTTTGGACCGCCGATAGGCCCCCGGAGTTCCCGGCGCTCGTCCCAGGCTGCCCACCAAGCAGCACCAGATACATGGGGATCGCTGCGCGCGCGAGCGGCCGCCACCCCGCGATCGACGCCCCCCCGCGATCGACGCCAGCGATCCCACAGGAGGAGCCTGATGGAACCCGACACCACGCCTCTGACCCACACCTCGGCCACGGCCGCCACGGCGCCCTCGGCGCCCGCGGCGCCCGCCGCAGTGCTCCCGCGGCTGCCATGGCAGAGCCTGGTCGAGCTGGGGAGGGCGCGCGCCGCCACCCTCGGCGACCAGCCGCTGTATACCTTCCTGCCCGAACGGGGCGGCGAGGACGTGGCCCAGCTCAGCTACGCGGGCCTGGACCTGCGGGCGCGGGCGATCGCCGCGGCCCTGCAGCGGCTGGGCGCCGGCGGCCAGCGGGCCCTGCTGCTGTATCCGCCGGGGCTGGAGTTCGTGGCCGCGTTCTTCGGCTGTCTCTATGCCGGCGTGGTCGCGGTGCCGGCCTACCCGCCGCGCTCGGCCCGCACCCTGCCGCGGCTGCTCGAGATCGCGCGCGATGCCCGCCCGGCGGTCGCCCTCACCACGACCGAGCTCGCGGCGATGATCGGCGGCATGGCGGCACAGGTGCCGGATCTCTCGGCGCTGCGCCTGCTGGCGACCAACGCGGTGCCGCTCGACGAGGCCGAGGCGTGGACCGATCCGGGGGCATCCGGGTCGACCATGGCCTTCTTGCAGTACACCTCCGGCTCGACCGCGGCGCCCAAGGGCGTCATGGTCACTCACGGCAACCTGCTCCACAACGAGGAGATGATCCGGCAGGCGTTCGGCCAGACGGCGGAATCGGTGATCGTCGGCTGGCTGCCGCTGTACCACGACATGGGCCTGATCGGCAACGTCATGCAGCCGCTCTATCTCGGCGCGCGCTGCGTCCTGATGTCGCCGATCGCCTTCCTGCAGAGCCCGAAGCGCTGGCTGGCGGCGATCTCGCGCTATCGCGCCACCACCAGTGGCGGCCCCAACTTCGCCTACGACCTGTGCGTGCGGAAGATCTCTCCGGCCGACCGCGCCGACCTCGACCTGGCGAGCTGGGACACCGCCTTCAACGGCGCCGAGCCGGTGCGGGCGGAGACCATGGCGCGCTTCGCCGAGGCGTTCGGCGGCTGCGGCTTCCAGGCGAACGCCTTCTTTCCCTGCTACGGCCTGGCGGAGGCCACCCTGTTCGTGACCGGCGGCACGGGATCCGGAGAGGTCCGCGGCGCGCCGCGGGTCGCCACCTTCGACCGGGCCCTGCTCGAGGCCGGCGAGGCGAGGCCGCTGCCGGCCGCGGATCCGGCCAGCCGCACCCTGGTGTCGTGCGGCCGCGCCTGGCTCGGCCAGGGGCTCGCCATCGTCGATCCTGCCACCTTGACGCCGTGCGACGGCGGCGCGATCGGCGAGGTGTGGGTGCGCGGCCCGAGCGTCGCCCAGGGTTACTGGCAGCGCCCGGTGGAGACGGCCGAGACGTTCGACGGCCGGCTGGCGAGGGACCCGGGGGAGCCGCGGGCGGGAGCGGAGACGAATCCGGCGCCGTTCCTGCGCACCGGCGATCTCGGGTTCCTCGACGGCGGCGAGCTGTTCATCGCCGGCAGGCTCAAGGACCTGATCATCATCCGCGGCCGCAACCTCTATCCGCAGGACATCGAGCTGACCGTCGAGCGCAGCCATCCGGCCCTGCGCCCGGGCTGCGGCGCCGCT
>DATNKH010000552.1:0-5260 GCA_035603475.1 Thermoanaerobaculia bacterium | reverse complement strand
AAGCCGCGCCGCCGCTTCCCACCAATCCCATCCATCCCGGGCAGCCGCGGTAGAGCGGGCGGCCCGCCCGGCCTGCTGCCAAGATCTCGCGAACGAGGTGCGGGAGAAGCATTTTCATGAGCACCATGCCGCGGAACCCTTGGACTTTCTATGCCGTCGCCGCGGCCGTCGGCATCATGGCCAGCGGCCTCTCCTTCGCCGAATTCTTGACGTCCCGATTCGACCACATCGCCGGGAACTTCGGCGACGCCAGGCTCATCATCTATCTCCATGAACACTGGTACAACGTTTATCGTGGCAGGGAGGCATGGCTGTCGCCTCCATTCTTCTTCCCTGTCAAGCACGTCTTGGCTTACTCACACACCTTGTTCCTGCAATCTCTACCTTACTCTTTGCTCCGCCTGGCCGGCCTCGATCCCTACGTCTCATTCGAAGCAACTCTACTGCTGTTCTCGTGGGTCGGCTACGGCTCTACGATCGGCTTGCTTCGCCAGCTCGGCGTGCAGCGCGGATTCGCGCTCATCGGGGCGATCTTATTTGTCTATTCCAACATTTTTCATATCTGGATCCTTTCCCCACAGAGCTACACGATCATGCTCATTCCCCTGGTGTTGCTTTGCGTGGCAAAGGCGTTCGCATACGGCTCACTACGCCGCACCCGCACGCTTCTCTTGCTGAGCGCGGCAGGCATCTCGTGCTCATTGATACTCTTGTCTGACTTCTATACCGGCTGGTTCTTCGGCTTCTTCGCGGCGATGGTAGCCGTGCTGGCGATCTCCACCCACCGCGAGCTGCTGTCGCGGAGCATCATGTTCACCAGGAATCATTGGTCCTTGTTCTTACCCGCGCTCCTGGCCGCATCGCTGGCGATGGTGCCGTTCATGGTCACCTACGGACCAGCCATCATGGACAACCAGCGCAGGTCGTTCGGCGAGGTCAGGCTCTTCACGGAACCGTTCGCCGACATGGTGAACGTCAACGCGGGGAATCTCGTCTGGGGCCGCTTGCTCGGCCGCATCGACAGCGACTTTGCCGACCTGGGACTGGCCTACGGCCTGCCTCCCGGGCTGCTCTGCTGTTTTCTCATTGTCGCCGGGCTCCTGCTCGCTCGCCGGCATGTTCTCCCCTGGGAGCGAGGCGACATTCGGTTCGCGTTGGTATCGCGCGCGGCGGCGGTAGTCCTCCTGGCATGGGCGCTGCTGTTCGAGACGCGCGGCTTTTCTCTGTGGTACATAGTGTGGCATCGGGTGCCAGGCGGCTCGGCGATCCGCGTCGCGCCACGCTTCCAGTTCCTATTGAGCCTGGTGGTAGTGGTGGGCGTCATCGCGGCGTTGTCTGCCGCGTGGGATGCCGCATCCCGGCGCATTGCCCCGGGCCACCCTCTGCGGCGAGGAATGGCGCTGGGCTTGATCGGCGTCGCGAGCACGTGCTTGTTGCTCGAGCAGGTCAACCTGGTAAAGACGCATGGGATCAGCAGGCGCGAAGAGCAGGCCCGCCTCGGTGTGATACCCGCACCTCCCTTTCCATGCGACAGCTTTTTTCTCCTGGAGGCCCCGAGCTCGCGGCGCAACCGCGCCGCGCTGCAGATCGACGCGATGCTGATATCACAACGCCTGGCGGTGCCCACGATCAACGGCTATAGTGGCTTCATTCCGCCAGGATGGAACCTGGCTGATCCGGCTGCGCCCGACTACCTCGATGACGTCGAGCGCTGGGTGTCTGCGAACCACCTGCGACAGCCATGTGCGCTCCAGATCGATCGCGGCAAGTGGATCGCAGAGCCGCTGGCCCATCGGCGGACGGCCGGAAAGGGCCTGTAATCCGCGCCGCCGTTTTCCACCGGTCCCACCGATCTCGGACGGCTTCAGTAGAGCGCTCGTTGGCCGCTTGCCTCCTGCTTGGATCTCGCGAACGACGTGCCGGCGGAGTATATTCATGCGCACCATGCCCGCTGACGCGCCGCTGCCGCCCGCCGAGCCCGCGGCGGAGACAGCCGATCGCCGCGGCCCGCCGAGCCTGGCGCGTCGGGCGGCGCGGCGGGTGCTCGGCGCGCTCGGCCTGCGGCACGAGCCGGAGGTCCCGTTCCGCACCCCAGAGGAGGTCGCCGGCTTCCTGGCCGATGCCGCCGGCGCCGCGGCGGCCGGCGATGCGGAGCGCTTCGCCGCGCTGCTCTGGCAGCACGACCGCGGACTGCTCAAGTACCTGCGCGCCTGGCACGTCGACGGTGCGCCGCCGCGGCTGGCGACGGAGTACGTCGACGACGCGCAGTACCGCTTCCTGCACACCCTCGGCATGGTCCCCCTGCCGCCGCCCACCCGGATGCTCGAGATCGGCTCGAATCCCTATTACTTCCACGTCCTGCTGCACAAGCTCTTCCCGGACGCGGAGATCCACGGCCTCAACTTCTTCGATCACGACGTCTTCTCCACCCGGCAAGACACCATCGTGCAAACCACCCGCAACCGTTGGACGGGCGAACAGCTCGCATTTTCCTCCCGCCTGCTGAACCTCGAGGCGACCGCTCGCTATCCTTATCCGGACGGCGCGTTCGACCTCATCTTCTTCTGCGAGACGCTGGAGCACCTGGTGGTCGACCCGCTCGCCGTGTTCGGCCGGCTCGAGCGCATCCTGAGCCCTGGAGGCTGCCTGCTGGTCACGGTGCCGAACGCCGTGCGCCTGACCAACTACGCGCTGATGCTGCACGGCTACAACTTCTTCGACGCCTACCAGACCCAGAACGGCATCTACGGCCGCCACAACCGCGAGTTCACCCTCGCCGAGCTGCAGACCGTGCTGCAAGAGAACGGTTTCCAGGTGCTGCGCGCCGAGACCCACGACCGCACCGACTACGACCGGGTCGAGATCATCACCTGCGACTACACCGGCCGCCGCGTGGTCCTGCCGGAGAACCGCCGCAGCCTGCTGGCCAAGCTCCGCCGCGGCGGCGGCACGCTGGCCGACCGCGGCGACAACCTCTACCTGCTGGCGCGCAAGCCGCGACCGGGCGAACCCCGCGCGCCACTGCCCCGGGCGGCGCGGCAGGCGCGGATCATTCCGTCGGAGGAGTCGTGACGGGCCCCGTGGAGCCGCCGGCGGCGCCCATCGTCGGCGACCTCCCGTGCCTCCCGTGCCTCCCGTGCGCCCCGCGGCAGCTCTCCCTGCGCCGCTTCGCGGCCGGGGCCGCGCTGCTGGCGCTGGCGGTCGGCGGTGTCCTCTACGGGCCCACCTTCCGCTGTGCCTGGGCCTACGACGACATGGATTACCTCAACTACGCGGCCCAGGTCCTCGCCGGCCGCCAGGGCTACTGGTCGTCGGCCTTCCATCCCCATCTCGAGCACCTGGTGCCGCTGGTGCGGATCGCCTTCCATGCCAGCCTCGCGCTGTTCGGCGTCTGGGCGCTGCCGTTCCGGCTGGTCGTCTTCCTCGCCCACGCCGGGGCGGCGGTCTTCATGGCGCTCGTCGCCCGCCGCTACACCGGTTCGACCGTCGCGGGCTGGGCGGCAGCCCTCGCCTACGTCCTGCCCGCCGGCTTCTCCTCGGTCTGGATCTGGCTGATGACCGGCGCCGGCGTCCCCCTGGGGTTGTTCGGCCTCACCGGCGCGCTGGCGGCGCTGGCCTGGACCGGCACCCTCGGGCGCGCCTGGGCGCGCGGCCTCGCGGCTGCGGGCCTGGCGGTCGCCGCCGCCGCGGAGAGCACCCTGGTGCCGCTCGTCCTGGTCGCCGCGCTGTTCGACGAGATCGAGCGCCGCCGAGACGGCGCCGCGACGCGCCGCGGGCCGGTCGGCGCGTTCAGCCTGGCGATCCTCGGCGGCGCCCTGGCGGCGATGGCCGCCGCCGCGGTCCTCTACCGGCATGCTTACGGCCGCGCCTTCGCCCTCGATTTCCGGCGCGGCCTGCCGCGTGCCCTTTTCCTGTTGCTGGTGGCACCGTTCCGCTACCTCTTCCCCGGGCAGACCCTGGCAAGGTCCAGCGATCCGCCGCACTTCGTTCCCGTCCACGGCTGCCTCTTCGGCCTGGTGGTCGCGGCGGCCGTCGCCGCGCTGCTCCTCGGCCTGGGCCGGCGCTTCCCGGCCGCCCTGGTGCCGGTGGTGGCGGCCGCCGCCAGCGGCCCGCTCGCCATCCTGCTGCTGGTCGGGCTCGGGCGCGCCGCCAACTCCTTCGGCGAGCTCTACGAGGCCGACCGCTACTTCTTCACCCTGCTGCTGCCGATCAGCCTGCTCGCCGCCGGCATCACGGCCGGGCTGCGCGCGGCCACGGACGGCTGGCCGCCGCTCCGCCGGCGGGCCCTCGTGGCGGTGCTTGCCGGCGCCGTCGCGGCCGAGGCCGTGCTCCACTTCGAGACCCTGCAGCAGCGCGTGACCTTCCCGGCCTTCGCGCAGCACGAGCGCCGCTTCGCGCAGCTCGCCCGGCTCGACGCCGCCCTCGCCCGGGCGGCGCGCCAGTTGCCGCCGGGAGAGGCGCCGCCGCGCTTCCCCGACGCCGACCTGCACTTCCCCGACGTCCACAACGGCTACGTCTCGGCCGCCCTGCTGCTGTGCGGCGTGGGGCGCGGCAGGACCGGGGTCGAGCTCGCCCGCGGCCCGGTCGGCGAGCGCGACGCGCGCATCCTGAACCCGGCCCTCGCCGCCTGGGCGGTGTCGATCGGCGAGCCGCTCCCCTACCTGTCGATCGCAGGCGGGCGCCTGGTCGACGCACACCTGCACACCCTGGCCGACTTCCGCCGCGAGCCCGGCGACGCCACGATCGTCTCCGGCTTCTATCCCTGGGAGGGCGCCTATCGATGGATGGGCCAGCGCGGGGTCTTGCGGCTGACGACCGCGGGGCACCAGGTCCTCCTCATCCTCGGCGCCCCCGCGCGGCAGATCGCGCAACGGTTCCCCGCGCGGCCGCCGATCCTGGTGCGCGTCTCCCTCACCGACGAGATGACTCGGATCGCCGTCCCGATCGGTACGATCACGGTCGGACCGGAGGAGGGCGACGCGGTCCACGTCGTCGACTCCCGCGCCTTCGGCAGCCGCTTCGGCAACGGGCGCCGCGTCCTGCTGGTGCTGGACGCCGGACCCGCCTGGAGCCCCGCCGACGTCGTGCCGCACTCGACCGACCCGCGCCCGCTCACGGTCAGGGTTGCCGCCGCCGGCTTCGCTGGCGCACCCTGAATGATTCTTAGCGGGGCCACCCGCCCTCTCCCTTTCCCAGCCGGCGAGGGGCGAGGAGGAGGCCACCCTCCCCTTGGAGCCCGTATGGGCGAGGGGTCGCAGTT
>DATNKH010000551.1:0-17544 GCA_035603475.1 Thermoanaerobaculia bacterium | reverse complement strand
CCCGGCGCCGGCGGCGGCTAGGAGGCCGGCCTGGCTGTCCTCGATCGCCAGCACCTCGTGGGGATGGACCAGCCGCTCCGGCAGGGGCGGCACCGTGTTGAGCGCCTCGAGCGCTCGCCGATAGCCCTCGGGGTCGGGCTTGCCCGCGGCGACGTCGTCGGCGGTGACGAGGACCTTGAAGTGCCGGGCGAGGCCGGCCTGGCGCAGGGCGCCTTCGACCTCCTCGCGCAGCGCCCCGCTCACCACTCCCAGCATCAGTCCACCCGCCGCGGCGCCGCCGACCAGCTCGGCGGCTCCCGGGAAGAGCGGGTAGCCGCCGTCGTGCATTCGCTCCTGGTAGTACGCCGCCTTGCGGGCGATGAGGCGCATCAGGCGCGGCACGCTAGGGGCCTCGCCGGCGGCCTCGAGCACCGCCGCGAAGCACCCGCGGTCGTCGAACCCGAGATAGTGCCGGTAGTAGTCTTCGGCCGACAGGCCGATGCCCTCCTCCGCCAGCACGCGCTGGAACATCTCGAGATGGATGGGCTCGTCGTCGACCAGCACGCCGTTGAAGTCGAACAGGATGGCCCGCAGCACGCCACGATCATAGCGCCCGCTCCCGGCCCGACCGATCTACAGGTCCCGCTGCCCGTCCTCGACCGCCCGTATCCGGCCAGCGACCACTATCCCCTCTGAGCCCGTATAGGCGAGGCGTCAAAGTGGTAGAGGGAGGGCCGGGGGACTGCGGCGCCTCGCCCATACGGGCTCAGAGTGGATAGTGGTCACTGGCCGGATACCTACCGCCCGGGAATGCCGGCCGCCCCGGTGGCAGTTGGTACACTGTAGGTGCCGGCTGGCCGTGCCCGGCGCGTGCCTACCTGGTTTGACTTTGCTCGAACCGGCCGGTATGGTGCCTTTTGAAGGAGAGCTCATGGAGAACGTTCAGGCTGAAACATCAGCAGGTGACGCCGCCATCGGCGGCGGTGCTGCCGAAGAGCATCCGGTGATGCTGACCGCCAAGGCGGTCGAGATGGTCAAGATCACTCGCGACCAGGAGGGGATCGATCCCTCCCACGGGCTGCGGGTGGCAGTGCGGGGCGGCGGCTGCAGCGGCTTCGAGTACGCGCTCGACTTCGAAGGCGAGGAGCGGCCGAACGACTGGGTCTACGACCAGCACGGCCTGAAGGTCTTCGTCGATGCGGTCAGCGCCCGCTACCTCGAGGGCACCACGGTGGACTACGTGCTGGGGATGAGCGGCGCCGGGTTCAAGTTCAGCAATCCGCGGGCGCAGGGCACCTGCGGCTGCGGCTCCTCGTTCACCGTCTAGGCTACTCGGCTCACTCCTGCCGCCGCGAGCTGGAGCGCGACGGGATGGAGACCAGCAACAGCCTGTCCCAGTCGGGGGCTGCGGAACTGGTGGCGGCGAGCAGCGCCAATGCCACCCCTGTCGCCCCGTTCAGGAAGCCGGGATGGTCCATGCAGACCATCTCGTCCTTGTCGCCCACGTCCCAGAAGCAGAAGCCGGCGATGCCACGGTCCGGCCGCCGCAACGCGAGCGCCCGTTCAAACCAATGGCGAGCCGCCTGTTCGAACAGCGGGTCTCCCGTTGCTTGGTACAAACGGTTGAAGAGGTGCCCGTTGCCCGCGGCGCCATGGCAAATGCAAGCGTCGAAATGAACTCTCTCGCGCGGTGGCCGCACGGCCGTCGCCCTGGCGATGCGGACCGCTTCGCGCTCCCAAGCCGGCTCATCCACCCACCGCGCCGCCGCCAGCAGCGAGGTGGCGACGCCGAGGTCGCCGTAGCACCAGGCCGTCCCCGGCAGCGGCGATGGCGCCGGACCGCCTGCCAACGCCCGGGCACGTACCTTGTAGGCAAAGGTCGAGTCGGCGCCGGCGGGTTGTTGCTGGTCAAGCAGCCATACCACCGCCTGTTCGAGCAGCGGGCCCGCCGTCGACCTCGCAACGCCGGCAGCGTGGATCGCCGCCAGCAACGGGATCACCCCCGCCACTCCATGTGCCACGCCCAGGTTGAAGCAGCCGTCTGGATAGGCCGCCTGCTCGAACGCTGGCAGGCGCTCGTGCGGAGTCAGCCAGGTGACGCCGCCGCCGGCCGCCGGCTCGGCCAGCTCCGCAAGCCTGGCCACCACCCGCTCCGCGCACTCGATGCCCCAGTGCCGGGGCATCCGCTCGAGGGCGAAGACTCCCATGCCGACGAGGCCGGTGATCAGGTCGTACTCGTGGAGCCAGGGAGCTTTCTCGAGATGCGCCGCCAGCGCGGCCGCGATCTCCTCGCCAGGATCGTCCTCTGCAGCGCCGGCTTCCTCCCCGGTGCCGGCCTCGCCGCCAGCCGGCGCGGCGCCCGTCAGGTGCTCGATCGCCCAGGCCGCGCCGCAGAACCCACCATAGAGCGCCGGCGCCAGGACAGACGAATCGAGCCCGTCGATGGCGTGTCCAAGCGACTCGGCCGCGAGGTCCTCCGCGTCGGGGTCAGCCAACGCCGCGCCGGCATAGGCATGCAGCAACGCGAAGCCGGCCCATCCTTCGAGCGAGGGGTGCCATGACGAGGCGAGTCCCGGCGGGGCCGCCGGCGTTGCCGAGGCGGAGCCAAGGGCCGTGCGGCGAAGGAGATCTGTCCGGATGTCCAACGCCGCCCGGCACGCCTCGGCAGCCAGATCGCCATCCAGCAGCGGCCGCCATCCCTCTGAGAGAGGAGCGCCCATCATCGGATCTGGCGGACCTCAGGCATTGGTGAACGCTGGCGGCAATCCAAGCCTCTGGGCCGGCCGCGCTGGACCTACGGGCAGCAGACCGAGCAGAGCTTCGTCAGGTTCGTGCAGCAAGCGAGCGTGCAAACCTCGGTCGTAAAGGCGCCCGCCACCTCCCTCAGCCCATCGGTCTCGAGATTGCGCAGGGTCTCTTTGTTGAGCTTAGCCTTCCTGATCTTCTTGTTCATCGCGTTCTCCTGGCGCTTGGAGAGCAGACCGCGGCCGAGGTGGGAGCGAGATGCACTCTCCTGCGGACCCTCGACCGTCGCCGACTCTCAATTTGCTGTTTCCTCAACATCGCGTAGCCTTCACTACTAATCGTGCAGGTTGCGGGCTTTTGCGAGACGCGGCCAAGCGACCGAGGCGGCGAGTGGGGAGGATCCGGAGATCGAAGATCGCCGCGTGGCTTGCGGCGCGGCGAGCGAGATCGCCAGGTCAGTTCGAGTCGACGAGCGGCAGGGCGCGCACTTCCGCGGGTCCGCCGCCAGCCAGCTCGAGCCGGCTGCCGGGCGCTGCCGCGCGACGGTGGAGGATCGCCAGGCCGATCGGCCGATCGAGGGCGAGCGAGTGGACTGCCGTGCCGAGCGTGCCCGCCTCGCGCCCCTCGAAGAGCAGCGCGGTGCCCGGCGCAGGCACCGCCGGGCCGTCGAAGACCAGGCCGCACAGCGTCTTCTGGACGCCGCCGCGGTAGTGGATGCGGGCGACCACCTCCTGGCCCAGGTAGCAGCCCTTGGTGAAGCTGACCGCCTCCGTGGCGCCGGTCTCCTGCGGGAAGTTCTGCGGCCCGAAGTCCTGGCCGAAGCTCGGCAGGCCGGCCTCGGTCCTCACCACCTCCAACGCCTCGCGGCCCACCGGGACCGGGCGCACGAGCTCCTCGCTCCCCTCCAAGCCGGGCCCGGTCAGCAGCCGCTCCCGGACCGGCTCGACCTGCGCCGCCGGCACCCAGAGGGTGAGCGCCGGCACGCCCAGCCGCTCGGTCCGCTGGACGGCAACCTCGACGCCGGACACCACGGCCCGAGCGTGGGCCCAGGGCTCCCGGGGCAGCTCGAAGCCCGGCGCGGTCTCTGCCCCGGCCAGCACCGCCGCGGCGCCCGGCCCGGCCAGGGTGAGCGGCAGCACGTCGGCGAGCGGACGCATCTCGACGCGGTCGGCGATGAGGTACTTCCGCAGATGCTCGGCGATCGGCTCCAGGCGGCCCGGCGGCAGCGCGAGCCAGAAGCGGTCGGCGTGCGCGAGCACCACCACGTCGGCGAGGATGCGGCCCTGGGCGCTGGTGAAGAAGCCGTAGGTCCCCTGCCCCGCCGCCAGGCCCTTGACCTCGCAGGTGACGTAGGCATTGAGGAAGCGATGGCGGTCGGGGCCGATCATCTCCATCGTGTCCGCCCCGTCCGCGGAGGACCGGATGGCGAGGCCGCAGCCCCGCCGGAGCGCCGCGTATTCCTCCGCGAGGCGTCCGGAGCGGCCGGCGTCCCGCGCGCCCGCTATCCCCTCGGCGGCCGTGACTCCCCCGGCGCTCGCGGCTCCCGTGCCGCCCGCGGCTGTCGGAGCCGGTGTCTTCGTCGGCGCGCTCATGGCGTCTCGAGTCTAGACCATCGACATAGAATGAGCAGCCATGAGGCGGCAATGAGCATCGTCGAGCCTTTCAAGCTGGACCGGCCGGGGGGCGGCGCGCTGCGCGGCGTGGTCGATCTGCCGGAGGCGCCCGGCCGTTGCCCGACGGTGGTCATCTGCCATGGCTTCAAGGGCTTCATGGAGTGGGGGTTCTTCCCCGCGGTCGCGGAGCTGCTGGCGCAGCGCGGCTTCGTCACGGTGCGCTTCAATCTCGCCGGGAGTGGCATGCATCCCGGCGACGAGCTGGTCAGCGATCCGCGGGCCTTCAGCGCCAACACCTACAGCGCCGAGGTGGCCGACTTGCTGCGAGTGCTCGAAGCCACCGGCCACGAGATCGCGGACGACCGCGTCGACCGCGGACGCCTCGGCCTGTTCGGGCACAGCCGCGGCGGCGGCGCCGCGATCCTCGCCGCCGCGAGCCCGCCCTGGCGCGAGCGGATTCGCGCCCTGGTCACCTGGGCGGCCATCTCGCGCGTCGACCGCTACACGCCGGAGGAGAAGCGGGTCTGGCGGGCGACCGGCGAGCTGCCGGTGGTCAACACGCGGACCGGGCAGCAGCTGGCGCTCGGCCGCGGCCTGCTCGAGGACGTGGAGCGCCATTCCGCCGGCAGCCTGGACATCCTCGCGGCCGCCGGCCGCGTCGCCGCGCCCTGGCTGATCGTTCACGGCGGCGACGACGAGAGCGTGCCCGCCAGCGAGGCGGCCGAGCTCGCCGCGCGCGCCGCCGGCACCCACGAGCTGCTGGTGATCCCCGGCGCCGGACACACCTTCGGCGCCAAGCACCCGTTCGTGGGCCCGACGCCCCATCTCATCCAGGCGCTGAACGCCACGCAGACCTGGTTCCGGCGCCACCTGTGAAGCCGCTTCGCCGTCACCACCCGGCCACGTGAGCGTCACGGGCGTCTTCTAACTTCCACGATGCCAGACGCGCCCGGCCCCGAGCTCGCTCCAGCGTGCCGGACTGCCGGCCGAACCGACCGCAGTGTCGCTTGACATAGTTTGAATACCATGATTCTATTTTTTGATCTATCAAACTGAAGGAGGGGAGCCGTTGGCGGACAGCATTGGTTGGACGAGCGCCTGTAGGCATCGCTCGCGGTCGAAGAGGCGGACACCGGCCTGGTTGGCGGCGGCATGCTTGGCTGCCGCATGTACCGCCGGGTGGCCGTTGCAGGCGGACCAGCCCTCGTCGCCGCCGCCATCCGGGCCACCCGCCTCCGGCACTGTGCCCTCTCCGGCTGGCCAGGCTCCTGCCGGGGGTTCATCCCCCGCGGAGCCGCCAGCCGAGAAGCCCGAGGAGCTCACCACCATCTTCCGTCATCCCGAGGGGAGGCTGTGGGTCGCGGGCCAGATGAACTTCATCTTCCAGGGCAACCTGCCGTTCCACGCGCCTTACAGCGGACCCCACAGTCTGGAGTCGCGGGCCGAGCATCGGCTGTCGCGGGTGATCACCCTCTACACCGGGCTGCGGCTGGGAGGCGGCGCCGAGGTGCTGGTGGACGTCGAGAGCGCCGGCGGCCGCGGCATCAGCGACGCTTTTGGCCTGGCCGGCTTCACCAACCTCGACGTGGTGCGGAACCCCCAGCTCGGCTCGGCCCCCTACCTGGCGCGAGCGCTCTTCCATCAGACCTTCGCGCTCGGGCCGGAGAAGGTTGCCAGTGACCGTACCCCGGTGTCCAGCGCCACCGAGGTGCCGGCCCGGCGGTTCGACTTCTGGATCGGCAAGCTGGGAACCGTCGATTTCTTCGACCTCGACGGCCCCGGCAGCGACAGCCACCTGCAGTTCCTCAACTGGACGGTGGACGACAACGGCGCCTTCGACTACGCCGCCGACACGCGCGGCTACAGCTACGGCACGGTGGGCGAGCTGCACGAGGGCCGCTTCGCCCTGCGCGTCGGCGTGATGACCATGCCGAAGGTGGCCAACGGCATCGATCTCGACCTGCGGCTCGACCGCGCCCGCGGCGAGAACCTCGAGGTGGAGGCGCGGCCGACGTTCCGCGGCAGGCAGGGGGTGGTGCGGGTGCTGGCCTACCGCAACCTGGCCAACATGGGGAGCTACCGCGAGGCGATCGACGGCTACCTCGCCGGCCGCGACCCGGTGCCCGACGTCACCAGGTACCGCCGGCAGGGCAGGACCAAGACCGGCTACGGCCTCGACTTCGAGCAGGAGGTGACCGCGGCCGTCCGCGTCTTCGGCCGCTGGGGGATCAACGACGGCCACACCGAGTCGTTCGCCTACACCGAGGTGGACGGCACCGTCGAGCTGGGCGCCGACCTCCGCCTTCATGACGAGAAGCACAAGCTCGGCCTGGCCCTGGTCGACAACCGCCTCTCGAACCTCCACCGCACCTACCTGGCGCTGGGCGGCCTCGGCTTCCTGCTCGGCGACGGCCGCCTCGACTACGGCCACGAGCACATCGTCGAGGCCTACTACAACTACCGGATCTGGCGGGGCGTCTACGTCGCCGCCGACCTGCAACACATCGGCAATCCCGGCTACAACCGCGACCGCGGCCCAGTCTGGGTCCCCACGACCCGCCTGCACGTCGACTTCTGACCTCGCGGCCCCGCCGACGCCTTCAGGCGAGAAGTGGCCCGATCCGTGCACGGCAGAGTGGCTCTACCCAGCCGCCCCGCCCGGAGATGAGAATCGGTCCGGCGGGCCGGGTGAGCCCTGAAATCCCACGGGATCCTTGGCCGAGACCGCAATCACCGCACTGGGAGTGGAACCTGAAAGGAGCTCGAGCACATGCACATGTACATCTCGGTAGTGACGCTCTTCGTCGACGACATCGATCGGACGGTCGCCTTCTACACCGAGAAGCTCGGCTGGGAGAAGACCGCGGACATGCCGATGGGCGATGGGATGCGCTGGGTGACCGTGGCGCCCAAGGGCGCGCAGACCATGTTCAGCCTGTCGCTGGGCTTTCCCAACGAGCCGAAGAGAGTCGGCGGCTTCAGCGGCGTCGTCCTCGAGGTCGACGACGTCTACAAGACCGCCGAGGAGCTCGAGAAGCGAGGCGTGGAGCTCACCGAGAAGCCGCGCACCGAGCCCTGGGGAGGCTGGGCGACGTTCCAGGACTCGGAAGGCAACATCCACGGCCTGCACTCGCCCGCGGCGGCCGGAGCCGGCAAGCATTGAATCCGGCTAATCGCTGCCGCCCGAACAGCTGAAGGCGGAGGTGTCCGATCACCGCCCGCCTGGCTTGCGGCGGGCTCGCAGCTCGGCGAAGAGGGCGTCGACGGGCTCGAGGCCGGGCGGTGGGAAGTTGTCGGGATTCTCCCAGAACTCGGCGAGGGCGCCGGTGCCCCAGCTCTCGTAGACGGCGACCTTGAGCATGAGCTGCAGCTTGTCGCAGGCTTTCACCAGGCGCGATTCCAGGGTCGCGCCTTCCTGGTACTCGGCGTAGAGGAGGCGGGCGCGCTCGGGCAGCGGCGCCAGGACTTCGGCCATGGCGGCGGTCTCGGCGGTCCTCTTGGCTCCTTCGGGAAAGTAGCGGCCGGCGGTGCGGGGCAGGTCTCCTACGCGCAGCTCGGCAAGGTCATGGACCAGGGCGATCTCCACCGCCCGCGCCACGTCGAGGCCGGGGATGCGCTCGCCCAACGCCCAGACCATGAACAGGACGTGCCAGCTGTGCTCGGTGACGCTCTCCGGGTCGGCGACCCCGCGCAGCACGAAGCCGCTGCGCGGGATCCGGTCCAGCAACTGCAGCTCTAGGAGGAGCTCCAGCAAGCTCTCGTTGCTGCGCAAGCCTCTACCGGCCGGACGCGAAGGTGTTGAGCCACCCCCGCGTCCAGTAATCCGACAAGGTGATGAAGATCATGAACGCGAGCCACAGGAAGCCCGAGACCACCGTGAGCTTGGTCAGCTTCGAGCTGTGGCGGACGTGCATGAAGAAGAGCACGACCGCCGTCGCCTTGAGGACGGCGATGCTCAGGGCCACGATGTCGTTGAGCGGGCCGAGGTCGAACTTCGCCACCACGTAGGTGATCAGCGTCATGACCAGGAGGAAAGCGCAGGTCAGGAAGTACGGCTTCCGCGAGGGGGTGTGCGCTGCGTGTGCGGGTTCGGCCATCGTCGAGCTCATCTCGTTGCCTCTTGACTCTAGTGCGCCCCGATCAGGTACAGCAGCGGGAACAGGAAGATCCAGACGATGTCCACGAAGTGCCAGTAGAGGCCGATGCACTCGAGCGGGTTGTGCCAATCGGAGGTGTAGCGCCCCTGCCAGGAGGGCACCAGCAGGTAGCTGAGCAGGCCGACGCCGACGATCATGTGCAGGGCGTGCAGCCCGGTCATGCAGAAGTAGAGCGAGAAGAAGACCTCGGCCTGCTCCGGGTGGCAGGGCTCGCCGGGCGGGCAGACGTAGTGGAAGTGCGGGCCGGGCACCAGGTGGTGGTCGAACTTCTCCTTGTACTCGACCGTCTTGATGCCGAGGAAGGTGAGGCCGAACGCCATGGTGATCAGTACGAACAGCACGACCAGCTTGCGGCGGTTGATCTGCGCCGACCAGATGGCCAGCGCCATGGTCAAGCTGCTGCAGATCAGCACCGCCGTGTTGGTGCCTCCCCAGACCACGTTCAGGTCCCGGCTGGCCTGCGCGAAGACGCCGTGGAAGCGCTGGCGGTAGACCACGTAGGTGGTGAACAGCCCGCCGAAGAACAGGATCTCGGTGCAGAGGAACACCCACATGCCGAACGTCGACGCCTCGCGCTGCTGCTCGAGATCGTCGAAGTGATGCTGGAGCCGCGCGTGGCCGTGGCCGCTGGCGCTGACGCCGCTATGCACTGTGAGCCTCCTGCCGGGCGACGGCGCGGGCGTCCGGGGCGTACTCGTAGGCTTCTTCGTCGACCACCACGGGGTAGTCGAAGTTGTAGGTGGGAGGCGGCGAGGTGGTCGCCCACTCCAGCCCCTTCGCGCCCCACGGGTTGGCCCCCGCCTGCTTGCCGTAGAACAGCGAGTAGAGGAAGTAGCAGAGCGGCAGCAGGTAGCCTACGCCCAGGACCGAGGCGCCGGCGGTCGAGAGCACGTTCCACACCTGGAACTCGGGCGGGTACTCCCAGTAGCGGCGCGGCATGCCGAGGTAGCCGAGGATGAACTGCGGGAAGAAGGTCAGGTTGAAGCCGACGAAGATGAGCAACGCCGACAGCCGCGAGGCGAACACCGGGTAGAGCTTGCCGGTCATCTTCGGCCACCAGTAGTGCAGGCCGCCCATGTAGGCCATGATCGTGCCGCCCACCATGACGTAGTGGAAGTGGGCGATGATGAAGTAGGTGTCGTGCAGATGGAGGTCGATGCCGAGGGTGGCGATCATCACCCCGGTGAGGCCGCCGATGGTGAACAGGCCGATGAAGCCCAGGGCATAGAGCATCGGCGTCTCGTACGACACCGAGCCCTCGTAGAGCGTCGCCGTCCAGTTGAAGACCTTGATCGCCGACGGTACCGCCACCAGCATCGACAGCAGCGAGAAGACGGTTGCCGCGTAGACCGACTCGCCGGTCACGAACAGGTGGTGGCCCCAGACCAGGAAGCCGAGCACCGCGATGCCGATGCTGGAGAAGGCGACGACGGCGTAGCCGAACACCCGCTTGCGCGTGAACGCGGCGATCAGCTCGCTGATCACTCCCATGCCGGGCAGCACCATGATGTAGACCGCCGGGTGAGAGTAGAACCAGAACAGGTGCTGGAAGAGGATCGGGTCGCCGCCCAGCCGCGGATCGAAGAGGCCGAGGTTGAGCGCCCGCTCGACCGCCACCATCATCAGGGTCACCGCGATCACCGGCGTGCCGAGGATCATGATCAGGCTGGTGGCGTAGTGCGACCAGATGAACAGCGGCAGCCGGAACCAGGTCATGCCCGGCGCCCGCATGCGGTGGATGGTCACCACGAAGTTCAGGCCGGTCAGGATCGACGAGAAGCCGGCGATGAAGACGCCGAGCGCCGTCGAGACCACGTAGCCGTTCGAGTAATGGGTGCTGAACGGGGTGTAGAAGGTCCAGCCGGTGTCGACGCCGCCATGGATCAGCGCCCAGAGAATGAAGATGCCGGCCAGCACGTAGATGTACCAGGAGAGCAGGTTGATCCGTGGGAACGCCAGGTCCTTCGCCCCGATCATCAGCGGCACCAGGAAGTTGCCGAGGGTGGCCGGGATCGACGGCACCAGGAACAGGAACACCATGATCACGCCGTGCATGGTGAACAGGCGGTTGTAGGTGGCGGCCTGCACCAGGTCGCCCTCCGGCGTCAGCAGCTCGAGCCGGATGAGCATCGCGAAGATGCCGCCGAGGGCGAAGAAGACGGTGATCGAGATCAGGTAGAGGATCGCGATCCGCTTGTGGTCCTTGGTCAGCAGCCACGACTTCCAGCCGTAGCCGTCGTGGAGGTAGCTGGGGCGGTCGAGAGCGAGCTCGGCGCTGGTGGTGTCGGAACTGTTCATGGTTCGGCTCTCACTTGCTCCTCGGGCCTCCACCGGAGGCAGCGGACGGCGAGGCAGGCATGGAGCCGGCCGGACCGCCCTCCATCGGGCTCGACGTCCCTGGCGGGTTGACGGCGCCGGTGCCCATGGCGGGCGCGCTGCCCAGCGACTTGAGATAGGCGATCAGGTCGATCAGCTGCTCTTCGCTGACCTGCCCCTGGTAGGTCGGCATGATGGGCTGCCATCCCTTGACCACCTTCGCCGCCGGCAGCAGGATGGACTCCCGGAGGTAGGCTTCGTCGGCGAGCACCGAGTCGCCGCCCGCGAGCGGCACCTGGTGGCCGTAGACCCCCTGCAGGCTGGGCCCACGCGCCATCCAGCCCGGTCCCATCTCGTGGCAGGTGTAGCACGCCAGGCTCTGGAACAGCTGGGCGCCGACCGCCACCGGCGACTGGCCCCCGACCGGGCCGCCGGCAAGCCAGGCGGCGTAGTCCTCGGCGGACATCACCACGATGCTGCCCACCATGCGGGAGTGCTCCGCGCCGCAGTACTGGTCGCAGAAGAGGTGGTAGGTGCCGACGCGGTTGGGCCGGAACCAGACCCGGGTGTAGGCCCCGGGGTTGACGTCCTGCTTGAGGCGGAAGGCCGGGACGCCGAAGCTGTGGATGACGTCCTCGGAGGTCATCGTCAGCTTGACCGTCTGCCCCAGCGGGAGATGGAGGTGGTTGATCTCGCGAGTGCCGTTCGGATGCTCGAACTTCCACATCCATTGCTTGCCGGTCGCCCAGTACTCGACCGCACCGGGCGGCGCCTGGTGCTGGACGAAGAACAGCCGGGCGCCCCAGAAGAACATCGCCAGCATGATGAACAGCGGCACGGCGGACCAGATGATCTCGAGCCATGGCCCCATCTCTTCGCTCTTGCCCACCTCGTCGGGATGGCGGCGCCGGAAGCGCAGCATGAAGACCACGATGAGTACGGCGATGAGCGCCGTGAAGAAGAGGCTGATCCCCAGCCAGGCGCCGAACATGAGGTCCACCTCGCGCGCCGCCGCCGTGGCCTCCTCCGGGAAGAACGGTAAGGACCGCATATCAGGCAGTTCCTAACGGGTTGGGGCCCTGGTGCTCGCGCCGCAGCAGCAGCGCGATCATCAGGCCCAGGCCCGCCACGCTCAGGATCGCGGCGAGGCGGACGATGTTGAGGGTCGCGGCGCTGTACCTGCCCTGCACCGGGTCGTAATGGAAGCAGTAGAGCAGCACCTGGTCGACCGCCGAGCCGATGCGGTTGTCCGCGGCCTCGACCAGCCCCAACCGGACGTTGCGCACCGGGAAATCGATGCCGTAGAGGTAGCGCGAAGCCGCGCCCTGCGGGGTGAGCAGCACGATCCCCGCGGCGTGGGCGAACTGCTTGACCCGCGTGTCGTAGAAGTAGCGGAAGCCGACCGCCGCGGTGAGTCGCCGGATCGGCTCGGCGCCGCCGGTCAGGAAGTGCCAGCCGTCCGCGGTCTCCGGCCTTCCGTAGTCCTTCAGCGCGTCCCGCTTGGCGGCGAAGGCCTGCGCCGGCGTCTCGCGCGGATCGAAGCTGACCACCACCACCTCGAACTCGCGGCCGGCGTCGAAGCTCAAGCGCTTGAGGCTGCGGGTGAGGCCCTGCAGGGTGAGCGGGCAGAGCATGGGGCAGCCGTAGTAGACCAGCGACAGCACCACCGGCCGCTTGCCGTAGTAGTCGCCGAGGCGCACCGTCCGCCCGGTCTCGTCGCGGAAGACCAGGTCCGCCGGCACCTGCTGGCCGACTCTCTGGTCGAAGCCGATGCGCTGGAAGGGGCTGGGCATGCCACCCTGCGTCAGCTGACCGCTCGCCGTGCCCGGCTGCGCGGGGGCGAGGCCGTACTGCATGAAGGTCTGGGACGGCTGTGGTGAGGGCGACGCTGGCGCCTGCGACGGCGACGGCGACGAGGGCGCGGACTGGACCTGCGCGGCCCCAGTGCCGGTGGCCACGGCTAGAGCGAGCATCGCCGTGGTGCCGAGCCGGGCAAACCGCAGCGCCCGTATCAGCCGCGTGATCCCCATCACGGCATCCCTCCAGGTGGTGGCGGCGGCGGCAGAACGGGTGTGCGCGGCACCGGTTGATGGGACTGTGGAACCGGCACCCTCGCGCCTTCCCGGCGATCCTCCTCGGGCATCGCCGGGGCCGGCTGCTGGCCGGCGCCCGCCGAAGGCGGCCCGAGGCTGCCGATGCCCAGGCCGGGCGGCGGCAGCAGCGTGCCGGGGCTGGGCTGGTCGGTGGGCGGCCGGCCGTCGTCGGCGGTGGAGCCGTGCGCGGCCATCTCGGCGAGCGGCGGCGTGGTCACCTTCGGCAGGCCGCGCGCCGCCAGCAGGTCGATGGCGACGTCGATCGGCACGCGCACCGTCCCCTGCGCGCGGTCAACCCAGCCGGCGTGCTGCAGCACCCGGTCGTTCTCGGCGCGCATCGCCGTCATGTCCTCCGTGGGCGCCGCCTGCAGCAGCGGGCCTGGGGGCGCCGCCTGCCGCATCGACTGTCGCATCGACTCGGGCATCGCCCCGGGCGCCGCCTGCTGCGCGGAGGCGTTGCGCCGGTCGAAAGCGTCGAAGCCGACGAACATCCCCCACATGGCGATCACCGACACGATGCAGATGGCGACGACTCCGGCGGCGGTCCAGAGGATGGCGCGGATGTTGATCTCGCTGTCGAACTCCTCCGCGTCGCTGGGATGCGGTCCGGCCGGCACCGGGCGCGACTCGTGCTCATGAGCGTGATCGGCGGGGTGGAACTCGCCTGGACGGCCGTCGGTCATGTGCGCACCACCTCCGCGATCTGGGGATCGTGCAGCGGCAGCAGGGACCGCTGCTTGAGCTCACGGCCGAAGAGCCAGAGCCAGCCGCCGAACAGCGCCGCCGGGACCGCGAGGTACATCCATTCCATCTCCAGCCGCTGGCTGCCGGCGGCGCCCACGTAGGCCGGCTCGACTTGCCAGAACAGGTCTACCAGGCGCATCAGCAGCATCCAGCCGGCGAGCAGGGCCAGCCAGCGCGGCCGCTTCTTGAGGTCGCGCGACAGCAGCAGCGCGAACGGCAGCGCGAAGTGGCACCACACCACGATCCCGGCGATGGCGCCCCAGCCGCTCAGGATGCGGTGCCGGTACCAGAAGATCTCTTCCGGCAGGTTGCCTGCCCAGGTGATCAGGAACTGCGAGAAGCAGATGTAGGTCCACATCATGGTCAGCGCCAGGTACAGCTTGCCATAGTCGTGGAAGTGCTTCTTCACCATCAGCGGCGCCATCGGCTCGCTGCGCGACAGGAAGAAAGCGATGACGATGGTGAAGGTCAACCCCGACAGCGCCTGGCTGACGATCAGGTAGAAGCCGTACATGGTCGACGACCAGTGGGTCTCGATCGACATCAGCCAGTCGACGGAGGCGAAGGTCGCCGCCAGGCAGTAGATGACGATCCCCGGCCCTGACACGATCCGCATGCGCCGCGCCAGCCCGGCGTCGGCGGTGCGATCCTGCTCGAGCGACATGCGGTTGATCAGCCAGGTCAGCAGCCAGGCGATGGCGAAGTAGAGCACCAGGCGCCCGATGAAACCCCCGGTGGTCAGGTAGGAGTGCGTCTTCCACCGCAGGACCGGATCGACCCTCACCTTGGCCGGGTCCGCCCAGGAGTACAGGCGCGGCAGCCAGAAGAACAGTGGCACCGCCGCCACCAGCAGCACCGGGATGGTGCGGGTCGCCGCCTCGAGCTGGCGACGCACGACCAGCAGGAAGCCGCCGCCGACCAGGTGGTTCATCATGGCGAGCGCGAGCGAGCCGAAGGCGATGCCGACGCAGTAGACCCAGCCCACCAGGTAGGCTCGGTAGAAGTAGTCGGGGCTGAGGAAGTAGCCGGCGACGCTGCCGATCAGCCCGATCACGCAGATCGACAGTCCGAGCCGCTGCAGCCGGTCGACCGCCGGCGGCGCGGCGAACGACTCGGCGTCGAGGCGGGGCACCTGCGGGACGCTGCTCGGGCTGCTGCTCATTGGACCTCGCTCGTATGCGGCGCTGGTGGCGATGGCGGCGGGGTGGCGGACGGCGGCGCGGGCATCGGGGGAATCGCGGAGCCCGGAGGACTTGCGGGGGCCGCGGGCCCCGGCGCGGGGCTCGCGGCGCTCGCGGCCAGCTCGCCGGCGATCGCCTGCTGGGTGGCCGGCGGCAGCTCGGACAGGCGGGCGCTCTGGCTGTACTGCAGGGCCCGGATGTAGGCCGCGATCGCCCAGCGGTCGGCCACGGGCACCTGCGCCGCATAGCTCGGCATCACCCCGAAGCCCTGCGTCATGACGCTGAAGAACCAGCCGACCTGCGCGCTCCGCAGCTGCTCGCTGTGGAACGACGGCGGCTGCTTGTAGCCGCGGGTGACGATCATGCCGAGACCGTCTCCGACGCGGCCGTGGCAGGGCGAGCAGAAGATGTCGTAGCGCTGCTCGCCGCGCAGCAGCACGTCGCGCGTCACCGGGAACGGCACGTCGGCGATCGGCTTGCCGCCGCGGATGCCGGTGTAATAGGCCTCGTCGGCGCGCAGGTCGCCGCGCGCCACGGTGTGGGCCGGCAGCGGCCGCGCCGAGGCGCCGTCGGGATAGAACGTGCTCTCGCGGTAGGGCCGCATCTTGTTCTGGTTCTGCATGTCGTGGCGGCAACCGGCCAGCGCCGCGAGCAGCACCAGCAGGCAGGCGGGGACGGCCCGCCGGAGGCGGCGCGGGCCGAGGGGCCAAAGCCGAAGCCGAAGCCGGAGCCGGAGCCGGAGGTCAGAGCTCAACTTCGGACACCTCGCTGGGATTCAGGCCGGAGAGGAAGCGGCGCGCCTCGTCGCGGTCGAACTTCGGGTCCACCGCCTCGATCACCAGGAAGAAGCGGTCGCTCGACGCCCGCCGCGAGAAGGCCGGCACGTTGAACACCGGGTGGTACGGCTGCGGCAGGCCGTTGAGCGCGATCATGCCGACCACCGCCGACAGCGCGGCGAACAGGATGGTGCACTCGAAGGTCGGCACGATGAAGGCCGGCCAGCTGTTGTAGGGGCGGCCGCCGATGTTCCACGGCCAGATGAAGACCTGCGTCGTGTAGGCCAGGAAGAAGCCGGTGAGGCCGCCGATGATGCCGCCGAACAGCACGACCAGGGGCATCTTGGAGCGCGGCACCTCGAGCGCCTCGACGACGGCTTCCATCGGGTAGGGCGTGTAGGCGTCCACCTTCTTGTAACCGGCCGCGCGCGCCGCGTGGGCCGCGGCCAGGAGATCGTCGGGAGTGGCGAACTCCGCCATCGTGCCGTAGATCCGGCTGTGATCGCCGGGAGGGATCCGGTCGTCGTAGTCGATGGCGTCCGATCGGCGATGTCCGAGAGTGGTCACGAGGCCTCCGCCGCACCGTGGCTGCCGCTGCCCGGGGTCAGGGTGCGCATCTCGGACATGGCGATCATCGGCAGGAAACGCACGAACAGCATCATCAGGGTCATGAACACGCCGAGGGTGCCGGCGAAGGTCATCCAATCCCAGATCGTGCCGCGGTACATGCCCCACTCGGAGGGCAGGAATTCGCGGTGCAGGCTGCTGATGATGATGACGAAGCGCTCGAGCCACATGCCGGCGTTGATGACCATCGAGATCAGCCACAGCGCCACCACGTTGGCGCGGATGCTCTTCTTCCACAGCAGCTGCGGAGTCAGGCCGTTGCACAGGATGAGCGCCGCCCAGAACCAACGGTAGGGGCCGCCGATACGGTTCTGCATCATGAACCACTCGTAGTCGCTGGCGCTGTACCAGGCGAAGAAGATCTCGATCAGGTAGCCGTAGAAGACGATCAGGCCGGTGGCCAGCATCACCTTGGCCATGGCATGGAGGTGGCGCTCGGTGATCATGTCGTGCAGGCCGAAGGCGGCGCGCAGCGGCAGCAGCAGCGTCAACACCATGGCGAAGCCGTCGAAGATCGCGCCGGCCACGAAGTAGGGCGGGAAGATCGTCGAGTGCCAGCCCGGAATGATGCCGATCGAGAAGTCGAAACTCACCACGGTGTGGACCGACAGCACCAGCGGCGTCGCCAGGCCGGCGAGCAGCAGGTAGGCGCTCTCGTAGTTGTTCCAGTGGCGGATCGAGCCGCGCCAGCCAAGCGACAGGAAGCCGTACACCACCCGCGACACCCGCGTCTTCGCCCGGTCTCGCATGGTGGCCAGGTCCGGCACGAGACCCGTGTACCAGAAGAGCAGCGACACCGTGGCATAGGTCGAGACCGCGAAGACGTCGAAGATCAGCGGGCTGCGGAACTGCGGCCACAAACCCATGGTGTTCGGGTACGGCAGCAGCCAGTAGGCGAGCCAGGGCCGCCCCAGGTGCAGGATCGGGAACATGCCGGCGCAGGCCACGGCGCCGAGGGTCATCGCCTCGGCCATGCGGTTGATCGAGGTGCGCCAGTCCTGCCGGAGCAGCAGCAGGATCGCCGAGATCAAGGTGCCGGCGTGCCCGATGCCGATCCACCAGACGAAGTTGATGATCGCGAAGCCCCAGGCGTTTGGGATGTTGATGCCCCAGATGCCGACGCCTTTCCAGAACAGCCAGCCGACGGCGACCATGAACATCCCGAGCACCATGAACGACAGGCCGAACGCCACGTACCACCAGCGCGGCGTGCGGTCGTGGACGATGGCGGTGATCTTGTCGGTGATCGTCCCCGGGGTGTGCCCGGGGGCAAGCACCACCTCGTCAGGCGGAAGCGCCATCCCGCCGAGGTC
>DATNKH010000550.1:0-2299 GCA_035603475.1 Thermoanaerobaculia bacterium | reverse complement strand
GAAGGGGGTCGTCGTCTCTCACCGCGCGGTGGCGAACCGCCTGCGCTATCAGCTCGCGGCGGACCTCGGGCCGGGCGCACGGGTGCTGCAGCGCACGTCGCTCTGCTTCGACGTCTCGGTGGTCGAGATCTTCGCGCCGCTGTGGGCGGGGGCGACGGTGGTGCTGGCGGGGACCGCGAGCCGCCAGGACGCCGGCCGGCTGGCGCACCTGGTCGCCGAGCAGCAGGTCACCAACCTCAACCTTCCTCCCGCACTGTTCCCGCCCCTGCTGGCCGAGGAGGTCTTCCGCCGCTGCCGCTCGCTGCGCAGGGTGGTGGCCGGCGGCGAGCGGGTGCCGGGCGACCTGCCGCGCCGCTTCGCCGCCGCGATGGCGGACGCGCCGCCGCTCCTGCTGGCGCGCTACGGCACGACCGAGACCACCGTCTCGATCGCCGAGTGGCGATGCGGCAACGACGCCGCCGGACCGAGCGTGCCGCTCGGGCGGCCGATCGCGGGGGCCCGCCTCCACGTGCTCGACGCCGCCCAGCGCGAGGTGCCGCCCGGGACCCCCGGCGAGCTGTGCGTCGGCGGCATCTGCCTGGCGCGCGGCTACCTGGCGCGGCCCGATCTCACCGCGGCGGCCTTCCTCCCCGATCCCGGCGCCCGCCACCCGGAGGAGGCGGGAGGGCGGATCTACCGCACCGGCGACCGCGTGCGCCAAAGCGCCTCGGGGGTCGTCGAGTTCCTGGGACGCATCGACCGGCAGGTCAAGATCCGCGGCATCCGCATCGAGCTCGGCGAGATCGAGGCCGTGCTGGCGGCGCAGCCGGGCGTGGCGGCGGCGGCGGTGGTCGTGCGCGCGGCGCGAGCGGACGCCGCCTCGCGAGCCGGCGATGGCTGGGGCGCGCCGGAAGGCCGCCTGACCGCCTACCTGGTGGCGCGCGGCCAGCCGCGGCCCGTGATCGAGGACCTCCGCCGGGCGCTCGCCGCGAGGTTGCCCGACTCCATGGTGCCCGCCGACTGGGCGTTCGTCGAGCGGCTGCCACTGACGGCGAGCGGCAAGCTCGATCTCGCGGCGTTGCCGGACGCCGCGGCAAGCCGGGGTGAGGCCACCGGTGCCGGCAGCCGCGTCGCCCCCCGCACCCCTCTCGAAGAGCTGCTGGCAAGCCTGTGGGCCGAGGTGCTGGGGGTCGAGCAGGTGGGCGTGTGCGACAATTTCTTCGCCCTCGGCGGTCATTCGCTGCTGGCCGTGCGCCTGATGGCGCGCATCCGCGAGCGTTGCGGCCGCGAGCTCCCCCTGGCGACGCTGTTTCGCGCCGCTACGGTCGAGCGCCTGGCGGCCATGCTGATCGCCGGCTCGGTGCCCGCCGGCCGCCGCGTCCTGGTCGAGCTGACGCCGCCGGCGGCAGGCCCGCCGGCCGTGCCGCTGTTCTTCGTCCATCCGGCCGGCGGCAATGTCCTCTGCTACGCGGAGCTGGCGCGGGCGCTCGGACCGGGCCAGCCGTTCGGCGCCCTGCAGCTGCCCGACCCGGAAGCCCTCGAGCCCGCTCTCACCATCGAGGCGCTGGCCGCCCGTTACGTCGCGGCGGTCCGGGCGGCCGCGCCTGCCGGCCCCTATGCGCTGGGCGGCTGGTCGCTCGGCGGCGTGATCGCCTACGAGATGGCGCGGCAGCTCCTCGCCGCCGGCGAGGCGGTCGATCTGCTGGCCCTGGTCGATCCGTCCCCGCCGCGGCGGCTCGAGCGCCGGTCCGAGCAAGAGACCGCGGGCGAGGGCTCGCTGCGGCTCGCGTTCGCGCGCGACCTCGTGGCGCTGGCCGGCGGCGACGGCGTGGCGGCCGGCGACTCTCGCCTCCGCCACCGCCTCCGTCCCGAGCAGTCCATGGCGCAGATGGTCGCCGAGACCCAGGCGATGGGCCTGCTGCCGTGCGAGCTGGGGACGGCGGAGGCGGAACATCTCTTCGCGCTCTTCCGCACCTCGCTGCAGGCGCTCGACCGCTACCGGCCGGCTCCCTATCCAGGCCGCGTGACTCTGCTGCTCGCGAGGCGCCGCCACCGACCGGCCGCCGCAGCCACCGCAGCCAGCGCAGCCACGGCGGCCACCGCGGCCGGCGCTCCCAACGCCGCCAGCGGCGCCAGCGGCGCCAACGCCGCCAACGCCGCCAACGGCGGCGCCCCGTCCGATCCGGCGGCGGCCTGGAGCGCCCTTGCCCGCGGCGGCGCCGAGATCGAGACGCTGCCAGGCGACCACTACTCGATCGTCCGCTCGCCGGCGGTCGCGACGCTGGCGGAGGCGCTGCGACGGCGGCTCGCCGCCGCGGCG
>DATNKH010000549.1:0-7497 GCA_035603475.1 Thermoanaerobaculia bacterium | reverse complement strand
CGCCGGGCGCCGCGTCGCCGGCGCCGGCCGCCACCTCGATCTCGAGCCCCGCGCCGGCCAGCTCGACCTGGTAGTAGGTCACCGGACCGGCGTAACGCCGCTCCACCACCCGCCCGGCCAGGGCGCCGGCGGTGCCGGCCGGGACCAGCGCCAGCGCCTCGGGGCGCACCACCAGCTCGACCGCCTCGCCGGCGGTGAGCGGCTCGGCGGCCACCCCCGCCCAGGCGACGTCTCCCGCGGCGGTGCCGCCGGCGCCAGGTCCAGTCGCGGTAGATCCGGCGGCGCCTGGCCCCGCGGCGGCCGCTGCCGCAGTCGCCGGTCCGTCGAGGCGCAGCCGCACCTTTCCATTCACGCCATCGCCATCTCCCTCGAAGGTCCCGGGCAGCACGCTGGCGCGCCCGACGAACGTGGCGACGAAGCGGGTGGCGGGCCGGTCGTAGAGCTCCCCCGGCGTCCCTGCCTGGTGCAGGACGCCGCCCTCCAGCACCGCCACCCGGTCGCCGAGGTAGAAGGCCTCCTCCTGCTCGTGGGTGACCAGCAGGGTCGTGATCCCCACCCGCCGGATCGCTCGCCGCAGCTCGCGCCGGGTGCGCTCGCGCAACGCCGGGTCGAGGTTCGACAGCGGCTCGTCGAGCAGCAGCACGCGCGGCTCCGGCGCGAGGGCGCGGGCGAGCGCCACGCGCTGCTGCTGGCCGCCCGAGATCTCCCCCACCCGGCGGCGCTCGAAGCCGGGCAGGTCGACCAGGGCGAGGGCCGCCGCCACCCGCGCCCGCACCTGGCCGCGGTCCAAGCGCCGCGCCTCGAGGCCGAAGGCGACGTTCTCGCCGACCGTCAGGTGCGGGAACAGCGCGTAGTGCTGGAAGACCATGCCGAAGTTGCGCCGCGCCGGCGGCAGACCCGTGACGTCCTGGCCTTCGACCAGGACCCTGCCGCCGCCGGGGTCGGGGGTCTCGAAGCCGGCGATGAGCCGCAAGGCCGTGGTCTTGCCGCTGCCGCTCGGGCCGAGCAGCGCCACCACCTCGCCGCGATCGACGGCGAGCGTCAGGCCGTCGAGCACCGGCCGCGCGCGGTTACCGGCCGTGCCGGCGCCGGCGCCGGCCCCGGCAGCGCCGAAGGTCTTGGCGAGGCGGTCGAGGAGGAGGTAGGGAGGAGACATGGGCGCGAACGGCGAGCGCGGGGGGCCGGGCTCAGCGCGGCACCCGCGGCACCCGTGGCATCGTGGCGCCGTGGCCCCGCACTTCGCGGTCCCAGGCGATCATCCACTCCTGCTCGTGGCTCTCGATCAGCCCCCAGTCCACCCGGGCGGGGACCAGCGCCCGCAGCACCTCCTGCGCCCAGGCGGGCAACGAGGCAGCGGGCAGGTCGGTGCGCGCCGGCAGCCGGAAGGCCTCGCGCGCCGCCAGCTGCTGGCCTTCGACGCTGCCGACGAAATCGATGAACAGCCTGGCCTCGACCGGATGCGGCGCGCCCTTGACCAGCCCGATCGAGTCGTCGATGACCGGCGTGCCGCTGGCCGGGAAGCGGTAGTCCAGCGGGGCGCCGCGCTGCTTCTGCCACAGCATGTCGGTCAGCTCCCAGACGGTGATCAGCCCTTCCCGGCGGTCGAGCTTCTGGATCAGCAGCGCCGGGTTCTGCAGGTACTCCTTGGTCTGGGCGTCGAGGCGGCGCAGCCAGGCGAACCCCTGGTCGGTGCTGCCGGTGGCGGCCACCGACCGCGCCAGGATCATGCCGAACAGGGTGCGCATGGTGCCGGAGGCCAGCGGATCGCGGATCAGGATCTTGCCCTTCCAGCGCGGGTCGAGCAGGTCGTCCCAGTCGCGCGGCGCGTCGGCGGCCGGCACCGCCGCCGAGTTGAAGACCAGCACCGGCGCCGTGCGATAGGCACCGAAGAAGAGGTCCCGGGAGTCGCGGCTGGCCGCCGGCACGGCGCTCGCCCAGGCGGGCCGGTAGGGGGCCAACAGTCTCTCGGCGGCGCCGCGCGCGAAGATCGCCCGCGGCCCGCCGTACCAGACGTCGGCCTGCGGGTTGGCGGTCTCCGAGCGCACCCGGTCGTAGACGTCCTGCGACCCCATGTCGAGCCAGCGCACGTCGATGCGCGGGTGGCGGGCCTCGAAGCTCTTCTCCATCAGCGCCAGCAGGTCGCGGCCGTGCGGCGAGTAGACGGTCAGCGGCGTGCGGCCGTCGGAGCAGCCGGCGGCTACGCCGGCGCCGGCCGCGCCGGACGCGAGCGCTGCCACCAGGAGACGGCGCCGCCACTGCCTCATCGTCCTCGGCCCCTCATCGCCCGTGGTCCGACCGCAGCGCCAGCAGGTTGGCGAACAGCCGGTAGCCACCCGGGACTCCGGCGGGCAGCTGGCGGAACAGGGCGAGACCGGTATAGACGTACTTGCCCTTGCCGACGTCCGCCACCAGCAACGCGCCGCGCTGCTCCGGACCGCCGGGATCGGCCATGGCGAGCAGCGGCCGGTAGGCCGGATCCCAGGAGTGCGCGAAGTAGAGTCCCCGCTCCTGCACCCAGCCCTTCCAATCCGCCTCGCCGATCTTGTTGGGGGTGTTGAACACCGGGTGCGCGGGGTCGAGCACCGTCACCGGCGCGTCCTCGTCGGTCACCCGGTCGTGGGGCCGGGCGATCTCGAGCTTGAACGGCGCGAAGCCGCCGTCGACGAACGGATACTGCTGGTACTGCACGATCATCAGGCCGCCGCCGCGAACGTAGCCGAGCAACCGGGGGTTGGCGCGCGCCAGGGCCGGATCGCTCTCGTAGGCGCGGCTGCCGATGACGATGGCGTCGTAGCGCGAGAGGTCGCCGCCGGCCAGCTCGCCGGCGCCGAGCAGCTCGATCGGCACGCCGGCCTGGCGCAGGTACTCGGGCACCAGGTCGGAGGCGCCGCGCACGTAGCCGACCCGGCGCAGCGGCGGCAGCCGGAGGTCGAAGGCGCTGATCTCGAGCGCGGCGTCGTGCGGATACGGTGTCGGCCGGATGTGCGGGTAGTCGATCAGCGGCACCGCGAGAGCGAAGCGTGAGCCGTCGTCGAGCACCGCGGCGAGCTCGAGCGGGTGGCGCCCGGCAGGCAGCGACGGCGGCGCCTGCAGGGTCAGCGCCAGCGCGGCCGACTCGCCCGCGGCACCGTCCCCCGGCGACGCGGCGGGGAGCTCGAACGGCAGCGGCGCGATCGCCGGCCAGGCCGCCCCTGCCGGTGTCGGCCGCGCCGTGACCGTGAGCCGGCCGTGCACCGGTGCGCGCCGGTGAGAGGTCACCACCAGGCGCAGGTCCTTCGCCGCGCGGCGACCCAGCGGCCAGACCTGCATCGGCTCGGCTACCGACACCTCGACCGCCGGCACGATCCGCAGCGGCCGCCGCACCTCGCCGAGCACCTCGTCGCGATGCCGGTGGACCACCTCGCGCTCGAGCGCGAGCGGCACCCCATCCAGGGTGAGCTCGAAGCGCGCGGCGAGCGGCGGCGGCCCGAACGGCTCGCCACGCTCGGCGGGAGAGGCCGCGCTCCAGTCGTAGAGGCTCCGCTGCAGCGGCCGGCGCAGGAAGTACGGCACGGTCGGCGGCGCGCCCGCCGGCACCTCGGGCTGCAGATCCCACTTCGACAGCGCTCCGGCCGCCACCGGCCGGGCCTCGGCGCGCAGCGGCTCGGCCTTCCAGGCCGGCCCGTCCGCGGCCGGCACGAGGGTGACCGCGACGCCGGCGAGGGGCGACGCGCCGCCGCCGTTCCAGAGCTCGGCGTGCACGGTGAAGGTCTCCCCTGCCGTGAGCGCCTCCCGATCGGTCGTGGCGTCCACGGCGATGCCCGCCGCCGCCGCCGCCGCGGTCTGCGCCACGTCGAGCTTCTCCGCGATCAGCTCCCTGGCAGCCTGCTCTCCCGCCGGGTGCTCGCCGGCAGCGGCGCCCGCACTGGCGCCGGCGAGCGGGGCCAGCGCCGCGCGCAGGTGGCGCACGACGTCGAGCAGCGGCGCCAGGGCCTGCTGCGGGCGCGCCGGGTTGAGCCGTTCGCGGGTCCGGCCCGCCAGCGCCTCCACCTCGTCGAGCTCGGCGGCCACGCGCTGGCGCTTCGCGGCGTCGGCGATCGGCGCGGCGATGGCGTGCAGGTGGGTGTCGATGCCGGCGAAGACGTCGTCGCGGGCGCGCTCCGGCACGCGCGCTCCGGCGCCGTCGCTGCCCGCCGCTCCCGCGTCGCTTCCCGCCGCGGCCGCCCCGGCCACCCACACCAGGCGGCCCTCCTGCGGCCCGAGCGGCTGCAGGCGCCCCATGTCCTGGGAGCGGTGCATGCTGCGGCTGGCCGCCGCCAGCTGGTAGATCGACTTCCCGGTCCAGGGGTCGAGGGCGCTGATGGAGGTCGTCACCGTGGCGCGGTCGCCGCCGAAGTAGGTGCAGCAGTAGAGCGCCTGCGGCTTCCAGGGGGCGAGCCCCTCGGCGGCGAGCTCGGGGAGCGCCGCGGGATCGCCGGCCACCGGGAAGGCGGCGTAGGCGATGACGCCGGCCTCCTGGTGCTGGCCATGGTTGCGGTGCGGCTCACCCGGAAAGACCGAGACCACCACCTGCGGCTTGAAGCGGCGGATCACCCGTACCGCGTCCTCGAGCATGACCTCCCTCGGCCACTGCCCCAGCGTCTCCTCGAGCGACAGGGTGTAGCCGAAGTCGTAGGCGCGGGTGAAGTACTGCCGGCTGCCGTCGATGCCCCGCGCCGCCAGCAGCTCGCGGCTGCGGATGAGGCCGAGCCCGACGCCGAGCTCCGGCCCGATCAGGTCCTGCCCCCCCTCGCCGCGGCTCAACGACAGGTAGGCGGCCTCGCCGCCCATGCCGCGCGAGACCAGGGTGAGCAGCGCCGTGTCTTCGTCGTCGGGGTGTGCGGCGATCACCAGCAGCCGCTTGTGGGTGGCGAGCTTGGCCAGCGCACGGTCGAGGGTCGCCAGGCCGCCGGTGGTCGCCGGCTCGAGCGGCGACGCGCCGAGGTTGACGGCGGTCGCCGCCGCCGGGCCGGCGGGAGTCAACAGCGCCCCCGCCACCGCCAGGGCGGCGAGGCCGAGCAGCCAGGCAAGATGCGATCTCATCTCCACCTCGTCGTTGACGTTCAGACCTCGGAGCCAGCCGTACTGTAACCCATCCCCGCGGCGGTGCCGGTGGCGGTGGCGGGTCAGGTCGCGAGCCAACTACCGGGCGGGGCCGGCACGCGCTATCCTGGAGGGACCATGGCCGCGACCACCAGCGAAGACCGCACGACCGCCCTGCTCGAGGACCGGCCGCAGCTCGATCCCAAGACGCTCAACTCCTTTCGTAGGCTGGGGTTCCTGGAAGCCGACCTCGACCCGATGGGCCGCATCCGCCCCGAGCCGCAGCCGGGCCTGGAGGAGGAGGCCGACCCGGCCACCGCGGCCTGGGCGCGCCGCTACTACTGCGGCACGATCGGCGCCGAGTTCATGCACATCCCCTTCGCGGAGCGCCGCCGGTGGATCGCCGAACGGCTGGAGAGCGATCCCGCGCCGCCCGACCGCGACCACGTGCTCGCCCAGATCCTGCGTGTCGAGACCTTCGAGCAGCTGCTGCAGACCCGCTATCAGGGGAGCAAGCGGTTCTCGATCGAGGGCGTCGCGGCGCTCATCCCGGCGCTCGGCGAGATGCTCGAGCGCGCCGCGGAGAGCTCGGGCGTGCAGGTGGTGCTGGCGATGAGCCACCGCGGCCGGCTGAGCGTGATGCTCGGCATCGTGGGCCGCCCGCCGGCGGAGATCTTCGCCCGCTTCGACGACGTCGACGCGCGCAGCGTGCTGGGCGCCGGCGACGTCAAGTATCACATGGGCGCCACCGGCACCTTCCGCGCCAGGAACGGCCGCGACCTCGACCTCCACCTGGTGTCGAACCCCAGCCACCTGGAAGCGGTCGACCCGGTGGCGCTGGGCCGCGTGCACGCCAAGCAGGTGCGGCTGGCGGACCGCGACTTCACCAAGGTGATGCCGGTGGTGCTGCACGGCGATGCCGCCTTCGCCGGCCAGGGCATCCTGGCCGAGACCCTCAACATGGCCGACCTCGACGGCTACCGCGTCGGCGGCACCGTCCACGTCATCGTCAACAACCTGATCGGTTTCACCACCGAGCCGCGCGCCCTGCAGTCGTCACGCTTCGCGTCCGACGTCGCCAAGCGCCTGCCGATCCCCATCTTCCACGTCAACGGCGAGGACCCCGACTCGGTCGTGCGGGTGGCGGCGCTCGCCGTCGATTACCGCTACGCCTTCCATTCCGACGTGGTGGTCGACCTCGTCGGCTACCGGCGGTACGGCCACAGCGAGGTGGACGACCCGACGATCACCCAGCCGCTGCTCTACAAGCAGATCGACGCCCACCCGCCGCTGTGGAAGCTCTACGCCCAGCGCAGCGGCATCGCCGAGCAAGAGGCCGAGCGGCGGTCTGGCGCCATGCGCGCCGAGCTCGACGCCGCCCAGGACGCGGCGAAGAAGCTCGCGAAGAAGCCGCCGCTGCGCACCTTGCCCGCCTACTGGAACCGCTTCAAAGGGGGTCCTTACCGGGCGGAATACGCGGTGAGGACCGGCTTGGACCGCGACCAGGTCCGCGAGCTGACGGCGCCGCTCACCCGCTGGCCCGAGACCTTCCACATCCACAAGAAGATCGAGGCCCTGCTCAAGCAGCGCGCCGAGATGGGCGAGGGCAAGCGGCCCGTCGACTACGGCATGGCGGAGGCGCTGGCGTTCGCCTCGCTGGTGCGGCAGGGCGTCCCGGTGCGGCTGAGCGGCCAGGACAGCCGCCGCGGCACCTTCGCGCATCGCCACTCGGTGCTGATCGACGTCGAGAACGGCGACGAGCACACGCCGCTCGCCCACGTCTCTTCCGACCAGGCGCGCTTCGAGGTCTACGACTCGATGCTGTCGGAAGCCGCCGTGCTCGGCTTCGAGTACGGCTACAGCCGTGACTATCCGGAGTCGCTGGTGCTCTGGGAGGCCCAGTTCGGCGACTTCGCCAACGGCGCGCAGGTGATCATCGACCAGTTCATCGCGGCCGCGGAGAACAAGTGGGACCTGCTCTCGGGCGTCGTGATGCTGCTGCCCCACGGCTACGAGGGCCAGGGCCCCGAGCACTCGAGCGCCCGCCTCGAGCGCTACCTGCAGCTGGCGGCCGAGGACAACATCCAGATCTGCCAGCCGTCGACGGCGGCCCAGTACTTCCACCTGCTTCGCCGCCAGGCGTTGACGGTCTGGCGCAAGCCGCTGGTGGTCATGACCCCGAAGAGCATGCTGCGCCACCGCGACTCCGCGTCGCCGATCGAAGACTTCAGCCGCGACCAGTTCCTCGAGGTGGTCCCGGACCGCGAGGTCGAGGACGCCCGTCGCGTGCTCCTCTGCACCGGCAAGATCGCCCACGAGCTGCGCCGCGAGCGCGAACGGCGCCGGGACCACGGCCGGGAGACGGCGGCGACGGCAGGGACGGCCGGCGCGGCAGCGGCAGCCGGAGCGGCGAGCACCGCGACCACGGTGACAACG
>DATNKH010000548.1:0-3393 GCA_035603475.1 Thermoanaerobaculia bacterium | reverse complement strand
GGCCGCAGCCGCTCGTCGAGCACGTACAGCCGCGTGTTCGCCACCGCCCCGCCCAGCGGCGCGCCGGTCGCCGGCGACAGCGCCGCCCGCTCCACCCGCGTGCCGGCCGAGAAGATCGCCGTCTCGGTCGGACCGTAGAGGTTCCACAGCCCGCCGCTCCGGGCCGGCGGCGCCGATGAGCTCGTCGGCCATGCCGATGGCGTCGGCCGCAGCCGCGTCAACAACCGCTCGGCCAGCTCGCTGCTCAGCGCCTCGCCGCAGGTGATGCCCCAACGCAGGTCGCCCTCGCCTTCCCACCCGGCATCGAGCAGCAGCCGCCAGGTCACCGGCGTCGCCTGCAGCATCGTCGCCCGCCGCCGCGTCAGCTCCTGGCGCAACCGCGCACCGTCCCCCGACACCTCGCGGTCCGCCAGTTCCACGCGGCCGCCCAGCAGCAGCGGCAGCAGCAGCTCCACCGCCGCGATGTCGAACGACAGCGTGGTCACCGCCAGCAACACCAGCTCCGGACCTGACGGGCTCTCGGTAGCCGTGCCAGGCACAGGGCTCTCCAGGCCGAGCTCCCGGCTCACCCACCCCAGCACGTTCATCAGCGCGCCATGCGTCACCGCCACGCCCTTCGGCCGCCCCGTCGAGCCCGAGGTGAACAGCACGTAAGCCAGGCTCTCAGGCGACAGGTCGACCGGCGGTGGCGAGCGCTCCTCTTCCTCCGCCTGCCGCGACGCCTCCCCCAGCCGGTCCCCGTCTTCGCCGATCCACCCTCCCGAGTCGCTGCCGCTAAAGAGCAAAGGCACCTGCCGGGGCCCCAGCTGCCACGAAGCGGCAGCCGAGGCATCGGCCACCACGACCTGCGGCGGCGCGTCTTCCAGGATCATCTCCAGCCGCTCGCGCGGCAGCGCCGGATCGAGCGGCAGGTAGGCGGCTCCCGCCTTGTGCACGCCCAGCAGCGCCGGCAGCAGGGACGCGCCCCGATCGAGGCAGACACCCACCACGCTGTCCTCGCCCACTCCCAGCCGCCGCAGCTGCCAGGCCAGGCGGTTCGCGCGCCGCTCGAGCTCGCCATAGCTCAGCTCCGCGGACCCCGCCACCACCGCCACGGCCTGCGACTGGAGCGCCGCCACTGCCGACACCCGCTGGTGCACCGTTCCTCCCCACCCCTCCCGCTCCCGGTCCCACTCTTCGTCGTTCCACTCGCGGACCACTTGCGCGCGCTCGGGCTCGGCAAGGCCGGGCAATGCCGAGAGCCGCAGCCCGGGCGCTGCCGCCAGCTCCGCCAGCAGCGTCTGCAAATGGCCCAGCAGGCGTTCGATCGTGGCACCGTCGAACAGCTCGCGGCGGTACTCGAGGTCTCCCCGCCAGCCCTGCTCCGGCACCAGGGCGAGCGTCAGGTCCAACTTCGCCATGCGTCCCGGCACCGCTTCCGGCACCAGCTCGAGGTCCGGCAGCGCGACCGTGGGCCAGGGCGTGTTCTGCACCACCAGCATCACCTGGAACAGCGGCGTGCCGGCCAGGTCCCGCTCGGGTGCCAACCTCTCGACCAGCAGCTCGAACGGCAGGTCCTGGTGAGCGAAGGCGCCCAGCGCCACTTCCCGCACCCGGGCCAGCAGCTCGCCGCCCGTCGGGTCCCCCGACAGGTCGGTGCGCATCACCAGGGTGTTGACGAAGAAGCCGACCAGGGGCTCGATCTCCGCCCGTTGGCGGCCGGCGATCGGCGAGCCCACCGCGACGTCCGTCTGCCCGGTGTAGCGGGCGAGCAACGATTGCAAGCCGGCCAGCAGCACCATGAACGGCGTCACCGCCTCGCGCCGCGCCAGCGCCGCGATCGCCGCCGCGAGGGCCGGCGGCAGGTCCGCGGCGCGGCGCGCGGCCAGGCGAGGCGCCGGCAGCGGCAGCGGCGCAGCGCCGGCGGTGCCCGCAGGTGTGCCCGAGGCCCGCGGGCGGTCGACCGGCAGCTCGAGCGTCGCCAGTCCCGCCAGCTGACGTTGCCAGTAGCCGAGCTGCTCTTCCAGCACCTCGCCACGCAGCCATTCCCGCTGCCAAGCCGCGAACGACGAGTAGCTCACCGGCAGCGGCGGCAGGAGCGGAGCCTCCGAGCGCATGGCCGCCGGGTAGAGGACCGCCAGCTCGCGCAGCAGCACGCCCATCGACCAGCCGTCGGCGGCGATGTGGTGCACTGCCAGCAAGAGCCGGTGCTCCTCCGCGCCGAGCTCGACCAGCAGCGGCCGGAACAGCGGGCCGACGGCGAGATCGAACGGCCGCTCCATCCAGCCGCCGGCGATCTCCGTCACCAGCCGCTCGCCGCGGCCGGGAGCGACCTTGGCCAGGGTCAGGCACGGCAGCGCCGGCGCCGCCGGCGCCGGCAGGATCCACTGCACCGGCCGCCCGGCCACCGGCGCGAAGACGGTGCGCAGCGGCTCGTGGCGGCGCACGATCTCTGTCAGCGCCGCCGCCAGCGCCGCGACGTCCAGCCGGCCGCGCATCCGCACCGCGACACCGATGTGGTAGGCGCTGCTCTCGGGCTCCAGCTGCGCCAGGAACCAGAGCCGTTCCTGCCCGAACGACAGTGGCGCCTCGCCCGCCGGCAGCTCGCGCCCCGTTGGCCCGGAGCTTGCCGCCGCCGGCGGCAGGGCCCGCAGCCGCTTCGCCAGGGCCGACAGCGTCGGCGCTTCGAAGACGGCGCGCACCGGCAGCTCGACGCCCAGGGTCTCGCGCAGCCGCCACACCAGCTGGGTGGCGAGCAGCGAGTGTCCTCCCAGGGCGAAGAAATCGTCGTTGCTCCCCACCCGCGGGACCCCCAGCAAGCCGGACCACAGGCTGGCGAGCAGCTCCTCCGCGGGACCGTCGGGCGCCACGTAGGCAGTCCCTGGAACGACATCCGCCGCGTCCGGCGGCGGCAGCGCCCTGCGGTCCACCTTGCCGCTCGGGGTGTGCGGCAGCTCCGGCAGCACCACGAACACCGCCGGCACCATGTAGGCCGGCAGCTGCCGCTCGAGATGGCCGCGCAGCTCCAGCGTCGAGAGGGACGGCGCGGCGCCTGGCAGGGCGGCGCTCGGCAGGCCGGCGGCCGCTGCGGCCGCCGCGGGCGCGCCTTCGTCCGGCGCCGCGGGGACCCGCAGCGCCAGGTATGCCACCAGTTGCTTGGCCTGGCCGTCGCCGCGCGCCACCACCACGCATTCGCGCACCGCGGGATGGCGCGCCAGCGCCGCCTCCACCTCGCCCAGCTCGATGCGGTAACCGCGCAGCTTCACCTGGTGGTCGGCACGGCCCAGGTACTCCAGCACCCCGTCCGGCCGCCACCGCGCCAGGTCGCCGCTGCGATACATGCGCGCCCCGCTCCCGCTGAACGGCGACGCCGCGGCAGAGGGCGCCGCGTCCGCGAACGGGTCCGGCACGAAG
>DATNKH010000547.1:0-9615 GCA_035603475.1 Thermoanaerobaculia bacterium | reverse complement strand
GGCGGGCGACGCCGCGAGCGCCCGCTCGAGGCGAGCCATCATCTCGTCGAGGGAAGCCAGCTCGGTGCGCGACATTGGCGGCAGTCTAACCCGAACCCGGGCCGTGCTCGGGCCGCCAGCCCGCCAGCTCTCGGCAGATGGGTCGACGTCGCGCCAGCAAACCCGCCAATGGCTTGGACTTTGCAGCCTGGGGCTGGCAGAATGGGCGAGCTCGACCGAGGTAAATTGGAATGATTTCAAAGCTTTCCCTCGGGTTCGCCTTGGCCGGGGCCCTGCTCACAGCCGTCCGTCCATCCCCTGCGGAGGACAGCGCCGACCTCATCCTGATGCACGGCGTCTTCTACCCGGTGGCTCGCCCCGGACGCATCTCGGGCAGTCTCGCAGTCCGCGCCGGCCGCATCGTCTATCTCGGCGACGACGCCGGCGCCGTGGCCTGGCGCGGTCGGGCGACCCAGGTGATCGAGCTCGCGGGACGCGCGGTCACCCCGGGGCTGATCGACGCCCATTCGCACTTGAAGGGGCTGGGGGCGGCCCTGGACCAGGTCGACCTGCGCGGCGCGGCGAGCTACGACGAGGTGGTGCGGCGGGTCCGCGTCGCCGCCGAGGCCGATCGTCGCAGCGGCGACCATCCGCCCGGCGCCTGGATTCTCGGCCGCGGCTGGGACCAGAACCGCTGGCCGGACAAGCGCTTCCCGGAGCACCTGGCGCTGTCGCAGGCGGTTCCCGATCGTCCGGTCTGGCTCACCCGCGTCGACGGCCACGCGGCGCTGCTCAACGCCCGCGCCATGGCCGCCCTCGGCATCGACGCGGCCACCCGCGATCCGCAAGGCGGGCGGTTGCTGCGCGACGCGGCGGGGCAGCCGACCGGCGTGCTGATCGACCGCGCCATGGGCCTCGCCCGGCTGCCCGACCAGACCCCCGCCGACCGCGAGCGCCAGCTGGCCGCGGCGGCCCGCCACTGCGTGGCGTTCGGCCTGACGACGGTCACCGACATGGGCATCGGCGAGGCGGACTACCAGGCCTACGACGCCCTGCGGCGCGGCGGCCGGCTGCCGCTGCGTGCGGCGGTCTTCATCGCCGACGACGATGCGCTGCTGTCGCGCTGGTTCGAGCGCGGGCCCGAGATCGATCCCGCGGCCAGGATCACCGTGCGCGGCGTCAAGATGTATGCCGACGGCGCGCTCGGCAGCCGTGGCGCCGCCCTGATCGAGCCGTACAGCGACGATCCCGGCAACCTGGGCCTGCTGGTCTCGACCGGCGCGCATCTCGAGGCGGTGGCGCGGCAGGCCGCGGCGCACGGTTTCCAGGTGGCGATCCATGCCATCGGCGACCGCGGCGGCCTGGTGGCGCTCGACGCCATGGAGCGAGCGCTCGGCGGGCCGCGCCCGGAGCTCCGCTTCCGGCTCGAGCACGCGCAGGTCCTGCGGCAGGAGGACATCGAGCGCCTGGCCAGGCTCGGGATCATCGCCTCCATGCAGCCGACCCATGCCACCTCCGACATGCCCTGGGCGCAGGACCGCCTCGGCGAGGCCCGCCTCGCGGGCGCCTATGCCTGGCGCAAGGTGCTGGCCGCCGGCGGCCGCCTCGCCCTGGGCAGCGACTTCCCGGTGGAGTCGGCGGATCCCCGGCTGGGCATCTACGCGGCGGTCACCCGGCAGGACCTGGCCGGCCAGCCGCCGGGCGGCTGGCTGCCCGGCGAGCGCCTGAGCCGCGAGGAGGCGCTGCGCGGCTTCACTCTCGATGCCGCCTGGTCGCTGTTCCTGGAGCGCGAGGTGGGGTCGCTCGAGGTCGGCAAGCGCGCCGACCTGGTGGTGTTCGCCGCCGACCCGATGACGGTGCCGGCGGCAGAGATCCCGAGAGCGGCGGTGGACCTGACGCTGGTGGAGGGACAGGTGGTCTACCGGCGCGCGCCAGCCGCGGCGGCGGCCGGCCACGCCGGCGACACCGGCCAGCCCGGAGAGGCGTCGCGATGAAGGCGGCCGCCGTCCTGGCCCTCGCGCTGGCGCTTGCCCTAGCGCTGGCGCTTGCCGGCGGAGGCTCGCTCGCCGCCGCGCAGCGGCCGTACCACGGTACCGGCGCCGTCCGGATGGGAGTCATCCATCGCCAAGCGCCCTCGCCGCTCCCCGGCCGCCAGGTGCGCGGGTTCGCCGCCACCCGGCAGGTGCCGCCGCCGCCCCCCGGCTTCGTGGTGCCGGGAGGGCCGCCGCCGCCGCCCCGCATCCTGGTGCCGCCGCTGCCACCCGGAGCGGTGGTCATGCCGAGGATGGGCGGCAGGGACTACTACCGCGTCCTCAGGCGCGACATGGTCAACCTGCAGCTGCGCCAGCGTGGCATCAGCCAGCCGGAGGTCCTCGCGGCGATGGACCAGGTGCCGCGGCACCTGTTCCTGCCCGAGCGGATGCGCCCCGAGGCCTATGCCGACCGCGCCCTGCAGGTGGGGCCGAACCGCACGATCTACCAGCCCTACGTGGTCGCCCTGATGACCTCGCTGCTCGACCTCAAGCACGGCGACACCGTGCTCGAGGTCGGCACCGGCACCGGCTACCACGCCGCCGTGCTGTCGCGCATCGCCCGCCAGGTGTACTCGATCGAGATCGACCCGGTGGCCGCCAGCCAGGCCGAGAAGGCGCTGTCGGTGATGGGCTACCACAATGTCGAGGTCTGGGCCGGCGACGGCTACCGGGGGCTACCGGAGCGGGCCCCGTTCAACGCCATCCTGCTGTCGGCGGCGGCGCCGCGCATCCCGGAGCCGCTCATCGACCAGCTGCGGGTCGGGGGTAAGATGGTGGTGCCGGTCGGCGGCGGCGTCCAGGACCTGCTGGTCATCACCAAGACTCCGCAAGGCATCGAGAAGCGGACCGTGGCCCCGGTGCGGGTCTCGCCGATGACCGGCCAGGTGCAGGATGGCCACTGAGCAGCCTCGCCCGCGGTCCCCGCGGGTCGTCCTGGCGGCCCTGGCGATCGTCGCCGTCTCGGGGACCTTCGGCAGCATGGGGCTCGTTCGGAGCCGCGGGAGCGGTGGGGGCGCAGGGAGCGCCGGTTCCGCAGACCTCGCGGTGCCGGGCGTTGGAGGGATCGCCCAAGCCATGGCGGCGACCGCCACGGAAGACAGTCACGTGGCCGATCCGCCGCGAGAGCGGCGGCTGCGCCAGCGCATGGTGGAGCAGCAGATCCGCTCCCGCGGGGTGACGTCGCCACAGGTGCTGGCGGCGATGGCGCAGGTGCCCCGGCACCTCTTCGTGCCGGAGGGCGAGCGCGGCCATGCCTACGAGGACCATCCGCTGCCCATCGGCGGCGGCCAGACCATCTCGCAGCCGTACATCGTGGCCCTGATGACCGCGCTGCTCGGTCTGCCGCCACAGTCGCGGGTGCTCGAGATCGGCACCGGCTCGGGCTACCAGGCGGCGGTGCTGTCGCGCCTGGCTGCCCAGGTCTACAGCGTCGAGATCGTGGCGGAGCTGGGAGCGCGGGCGCGCGAGACGCTCTCCCGGCTCGGCTACGAGAACGTCCAGGTGCGCATCGCCGACGGCTATCGCGGTTGGCCCGAGGCGGCGCCGTTCGACGGCATCCTGCTCACCGCCGCGCCGCACGCCGTGCCGCCGCCGCTGATCGCCCAGCTCAAGCCCGGCGGCCGCATGGTGCTGCCGATCGGCGGCTTCGATCAGGACCTGATCGTGCTGACCAAGCAGCCCGACGGCACCGTGAAGGAAGAGAAGGTCCTGCCCGTCCGCTTCGTGCCGATGACCGGGGAAGCCGAGGGCCGGCCGTAGACTCGCGCGCCCCCGCGCACCATCCCGCTACAGATGCTTCTCGCGTTGACGGGCCGTGGCGCCTGCACGTAGGCTGGCGCGGGCTCGTGTCAGGTGGGATGGGGGGGCGCCGTGGCGGACTTCGACCGTGAGAGCATCCTCGCGCTGGACAACATCCGGCTCGAGCTGCCGGTGGCGAACATCGGCAGCCGTTGCCTGGCCGGAGTGATCGACGGCTGCGCCGTTGCCGTGCTCCTCGGCCTCTGGCTCTTGCTCTGCTCGGTGCTGGCGTTCTGGGTGAGCGGCCCCTGGGGGCTGGCGATCGGCGTGACGGGCGTCTTCCTCCTCGAGTGGGGATACTTCGCCGGCATGGAGATCGCGACCGGCGGGCGCACCCTGGGCAAGATGGCGCTGCGGCTGCGGGCGGTCACCGCCGCCGGCGCGGAGGCCGGCGCGGGGCCGCTGCTGGTCCGCAACCTGGTGCGTGACGTCGACTACCTGGCCGGCGTGCCGCTGATGGCCGTCGATCCGCTGGCGCGGCGCATCGGCGACCGGCTGGCCGGTACGCTGGTGGTGCACGAGGGGCGCGCGCCCGCGGTGCTGCTTGGCAGGGTGCCGCCGGGATGGGGGGCGCGGGAGGTGGCGATCGTCGAGAGCTTCCTCCTCCGCGCCGGCGGGCTGCGCGACGCGGCCGCCCGCGACGAGCTGGCGCAGCGGCTGCTCGCGCGGGTCGAGCGCGACGCGCCGGAGCTGCTGGCGGGGCTCGGCCGGCCCGGGATCGAAGGTCCGGTGGCGATGCTGCGCCAGGCCCTGGCTGCCGAGGAGAGGTGATGGACTACGCCCGCTTCCTGCGCCTGCGCCGGCCGCTCTGGGAGGACTTCGGCCGCCGGCTCGCGGCGCTGCAAGACCCCGGCGCCCGCCGCCGCCGGCCCGGACCCGCGACGCCGAGCTACGGTGAGGTCGAGGAGCTGGCGTTCGCCTTCCGCCAGGTGCTCCACGACCACGCGCTGGCCGCCAACCGCTTCCCCGGCACCGGCGCTGCCCGGCAGCTGGCGGCGCTGGCTCTCGCGGGCACCCACCGCCTCACCCGGCAGAGCGCCCCCGGGCGCGGCCTGCGGCACTTCGTCTTCCGTGCCTTTCCTGCCGCCTTCCAGCGCCAGCTCGGCCTGCTGGGCCTGGCGGCCACGGTGTTCGGCGGCTCGTGCCTGCTCGGCCTGGTGCTCGCGGCCGTCCAGCCGGGTCTCGGCGACCTGCTGCTCGGCCCCAGGGCCATCGCCGGTCTCGCCGAGGGGCGGCTCTGGACCGAGAGCCTCACCACCACCGTGCCGCCGGCCGTGGCCTCGTCAGGCATCGCCACCAACAATCTCTCCGTGGCGCTCACGGCCTGGGGCGGCGGCGTGCTGGCCGGCGTCGTGCCGCTGTACATCCTGGTCTTGAACGGCCTGCGGCTGGGCGGCGTGATCGGCATCACCCTGCGCTATTCGATGGCCGGCGAGCTGCTGGGCTTCGTGGCGGCGCACGGTCCGCTCGAGCTCACCCTGATCATGGTGGCGGCGGCGGCGGGCCTGGCGATCGGCCGCGCGCTGGTGGCGGCGGGCGACCTGCCGCGCGCCGAGGCGATGCGCAGGGCAGGCCACGACTCGCTGCTGGTGCTGCTCGGCTGCCTGCCGTGGTTCGTGGTGCTGGCGGTGGTCGAAGCGCGGGTCTCGCCTGACCCTTCGGTGCCGGTGGCTTTCAAGGCGGCGCTGGGGTGCGGCCTCGTGCTGCTCTTCTTCGGTCTGGCCCTGGCCCCCGGCCGCGCCGGAGACGAGGCCGATGTCGCTTCCTCCTGAGCCCGCCGCCGGGGCGCTGCCCGCGGACCTGCCGTTCACGCCGGTGCCGTTCCCGGTCCTGCTGGACGACGCCGTGCGCTGGACCCGGCGCTACCTGCGGGTGATCTACCCGCCGATCGCGATCCCGGCGGCGATCCTCGCCGTCCTGGTCGCGGCGGCGCAGGTCGCCTGGCAGCCCTCCCAGGCGATGGCGACCGCCGATCCCTGGCAGTCGCTGGTGCGCGTCTACGGCATGCTGGCGGCGTTGCTGCCGTACATGTTGGTGAACTCCGTTCTTTACGCGGCCATGACGGTGGCCGCGATCGACGCGGTGGCCGGCCGCGCCGTCGACGTCCGCCGCGCCCTGCGGTTCGTGGTGCGGCCGCGGGTGCTGGTGACCCAGCTCGCGGTGTTCTGCTTGGAGGGGGTTGCGCTGCTCTTCTGCCTGTTGCCGGCGCTCTACGTCTGGCCCCTGGTCCGCATGACGGTGCCGGCGATGGCCGACGAGGAGGTGACCGGGGCCAGGGCGATCAGCCGCAGCGCCGAGCTCGCCCACCACAACCCGGGGCGGCGCTTCCTCACCAGCCCGCTGCTCAAGATCCTGGCGCTCATGGCGGTGGTGTCGGTCATCTCGCTCCTGGCCACCTCGGTGCTGCAGCTGCCGCTGATCGTGGTGCAGATGCTGGTGGTCATGCGCAAGGCGGCAAGCGGCGAGGACCTCCCCGGGTGGTACTCGAGCTTCCTCTGGCTGCAGCTGCCGGTGCGCTGCCTGTCTTCGCTCGTCATCTCGGCGGTCTACCTCTACTCGAGCTTCGCCACGGCGCTGCTGTTCTTCGATCTGCGGGCGCGCCGCGAGGGCGACGACCTGCGGCGGGCCATCGCCGGCATGACCGGCGCCCGGCCGGAACCGCCGCCGCCATCGCCGGTGCCGCCGCTCGGCCTGCCGCCGTCACCGCTGCCGCCCGGGCCGCTGCCGCCGCTCGGCCCCTCTTCGGCGCCGGAGAGGCCCCGGCGGTGATCCCCGCCCACGTCGTGGCCTGGCGGCCGGCGCTGGCCGATCGTGCGCTGCTCGGGCGCGTGCTTGCCGGCAGCCGGGTGGAGCGGCGCTCGGAGCCTCCCGATGCCTCCTACCTGCGCGACCTCATCGCCAGTCTCTACACGGCGCTGGCCAAGCTGATCGAGCGCGCGACCGGCAGGCTCGGGCTGCCGGGATGGCTGCTGAGCGGCATCGCCGCGGCCCTGGCGGCGGTGGTGGTGGCGCTGCTGGCGCGGGCCTGGTGGGCGCGCCGGCGGCGTGCACGCGGCAGCGGACAAGGCATCGAGGCCCCGGCGGCGGCCGCGGTTGGCGGCAGACGGGCCGGAGACGGACGGGCCGGCGAGGGCGAGCTCCTGGACGCCGCGGCCTGGCGGTTCGAGCTGCAGCGGCGGCTGGCGGAGCAGCAGCTGCCGGAGGCGTTGCGCGCCGCCTGGTGGTGGCTGGCGCGCTCGCTCGCCGGGACGAGGGCGCAGCCGACCTGGACCGGGCGCGAGCTGCTGCGCTGGTCGCGCCGCGAGGACCTGCGGGATCTCGTGCGCCAGCTCGACCGCCTGACCTACGGGCCGCGGCCGCCGGTCGCCGAGGAGGTGCGGCAGCTCGCGGCGCTCCTGGAGGCAGCCCTGGCATGACCGGTCCGGCCAGGCGGCTGTGGCGCTGGTTGGCGGTGGCAGCCTTGTTCCTGGTGACGGCGGCGGTGACGGTCGTCCCGCTTGGCGACCGCGGCGGCAGCCGCGGCAGCACGATCTCGCGCGGTCCGGGCGGCTGGCTGGCGGCGCGCCGTTACCTGCAGGCGCGCGGCGCGCGGGTGACGCTGATCTCGGAGCCCCTGGCGCGCTACGTCCAGGAGCAATCGGTCGAGCCGGTCGAGGCGGGCGAGCCGGGCAGGTCGCTCGAGCTGCGCGATCGGAGCGCGCGCGGTGAACCAGGTCAGCCGATCGCTCCGCTGCCGCCGCGCCGGCCAGCTGGTCCTGGCGTGCTGGCCCTGGTCTTCCCGTGGCAGGCCCTGCCGGCGGCCGACCTCGAGGAGCCGATCGAGGCCCATCTCGGCCGCGGCGGCGACGTGGTGCTCGCCTACTCCGGCGAAGCGGCGGGCGCCGAACGCGTGCTCGATGTCTGGCGGTGGGAACGGGCCGGCGAGGTGCCGCTGGCGCCCTGGCGCTGGTGGTCGTTCACCCACCGCGAGTGGCAGCTGCGGCCGGCGCCAGGGGTGCCAGGCGCGGGGGGCGGCGGCGGGCGGCCGCTGCGGGTCTGGGCGCCGCGCGCGCTGCCACAGGTCGGCCCCGCGGCCACCGTGCTGTTCACCACCCCCGAGGGCAAGCCGGCGGTGGCCGTCTACCGTTATCACGGCGGCCGGGTGGTGGTGCTGCCGGCAGACGCCCTCTCCAACGCCCGGCTGGGCGAGGCCGGCAATGCCGACCTGCTCGAGACCCTGCTGCGCAACCTGGGTCCGCGCTGGGCCTTCGACGAGGTTCACCATGGCCTGGTCACGACCCACGCGGCCCGCGGCCCGCTTGGCCGCGCCGCGGACCTGCTGCTCGCGCACCTGGTCCTCCTCTACCTGCTGGCGGTCCTGGCGCTGGCCCGGCGGCAGGGGCCGGCGTGGCGCGAGCCGGCGACGGTCGCCGGTTCCGCCGCGACCTTCCTGCTGGGCATGGGCGCGCTGCATCACCGTCTCGGCCACCATGCCGAGGCGGCGCGGCTGCTGCTGCGGCGCGCGCGCGAGCTCGACCGCGGCCTGCAGCTGGCGCCCGACCTCGACCGCCAGGCCGCGAGCGCCGGCCCGCGCGAGTTGGTCGAGATCGCCACGCAGGTGGCGCGCCGGCGCGCCGGCGATCTGCGCATCGAACCCGGAGAGCCTCCATGACCCTGAGCAGTCCCCTGAGCAGCCCCCCCGAGGTGCCGACCGCGCGCCTTGCCGCCGCCGCCACCGAGCTTGCCGCCGCCGTCGAGCAGCGGGTGCTGGGCCAGCACGAAGCCGTCGAGGCCCTGCTCGCCGCCTACATGGTCGGCGGTCACGTCCTGCTCGAGGGGCTTCCCGGGCTGGGGAAGACCCGCCTCGCCCGCACCTTCGCGCAGTGCCTCGGCGTGCGCTTCTGCCGCGTCCAGTTCACTCCCGACCTGATGCCGGCGGACCTCGTCGGCACCAACGTCTTCGATGCCGGCGCCGCCGCTTTCCGGCTCCTGCGCGGGCCGGTGTTCACCGACGTGCTGATGGCCGACGAGATCAACCGCACGCCGCCGAAGACACAGTCGGCGCTGCTCGAGGCGATGCAGGAGCGCCAGGTCTCGATCGACGGCGACAGCCACCTGCTGGGCGACGGCTTCTTCGTGGTGGCCACGCAGAACCCGATCGAGCTGGAAGGCGTCTACCCGCTTCCCGAGGCGCAGCTCGACCGCTTCCTGGTGCGCATCGAGATGGGCCTGCCCTCGCGGGGCGCAGAGCTCGAGCTGCTGCGCCAGGCCGTGGCCGGCACGCTGGTCGAGACGGCCGCACCGGCCGCGCTGCCCGCGGGGGAGGCGCTGGCGCTGCGCGGCGCCTCGCGTCGCGTGCACGTGGCCGAGGAGCTGCTCGAGTACCTGACGCGCCTGGCGGCGGCGTCGCGCCGGTCCCCCCATGTCGAGCTGGGCGTCAGCCCGCGCGCCGTGCTGGCCCTGCTCGAGGCCGCGAGGGCGATGGCGCTCGTCGAAGGGCGCGACTATGCCGCGCCCGACGACATCAAGCGCCTGCTGGCGCCCTGCTGGGCCCATCGCCTGATCCTCACCCCCGAAGCGGAGCTCGAGGGCCATACCCCGCGCCAGATCCTCGAGCAGGTGGCGGCCGCGGAACCGGTGCCGCATTGAAATGGCATTACTCAAGAAAGCGAGGCGCGAAAAGGTGCTGCGATGTGGCTCTCGAGGCCTACTCAAAGCATCTATCGGATCGCCCCCCGCATCCCCTCGATCCCCTTCCCACCCCTCCGGGGGGGAAGGGGACGCCCCCTCCCTCTCTTCGGCGGAGAGTTTCGTCTTGACAGCGCAG
>DATNKH010000546.1:0-7157 GCA_035603475.1 Thermoanaerobaculia bacterium | reverse complement strand
CATCGTCATTCACGCCGGCGGAGCCGCCTCCCGCCTCCCCCCCGGAAGTGCCCGCGCCCGCCGGCGCCTCCGGCGACGCTGCCATGGCCCCCGGCTCGGGCACCGTCTCGGGTGGGTTCGCCCGGCTGATCGAAGGATTCCGTGAGCGTCTCGACCGAGAGATCGCGGCCTTCCTGGCTGACAAGCGCAGAAGCGCCGGGGGCACCGGCGGCGCTGGCGAGGGCCCAGGCGGTTCCCGGCGGCAAGCCACCCTGGCGGATCCGGGTGACCTGGTGGACGGCGTCGCCCGGCTGATGGCCCAGGGCGGCAAGCGCCTGCGGCCCGCGCTCGTCTACCACACCTACCGCGCCTGCGGCGGCCGTTCCGAATCACAGGTGATGCCGCTGGCACTCGCCACCGAGTTCCTCCACACCTACCTGCTGATCCACGACGACATCATGGATCATGCCGAGGTGCGGCGCGGCCAGCCGGCGGCGCACGCGCGCTTCCGCGACCTCCACCGCGCCGGCGGCCTGCGCGGGGACGCCGACGACTTCGGCCGCTCGGTCGCGATCCTGCTCGGCGACCTCGCCCACACCTATGCCGTCGAGCTCTTCACCGGCGTGGCGGTGCGCCCCGATCCTGCCACGCCTGCGACGCCAGCCGGGCCGTCCGCGCCGTCCGCTCTGCCGGCGTCACCCGCGCCGTCCGCGTCCGTGCCGCTCGCTCAGCCCGTGCCACACGCGCCGTCCGCGTCCGCGCCGTCCGTCCCCCATTGGCTCGAGCTGAACCGCTGCTTCTCCCAGATGTGCGAGGAGGTGATCGGCGGCCAGTATCTCGAGTTCCTGCTTGCCCACCGCGGCCACCCCGAGCCGGCGTCGGCCCCCGAGCCCACCCCGGCCCAGGCCGTCCGCGAGTCCGAGCTGCTGCGCGTGCTGCGCCTGAAGTCGGGGCGCTACACGGCGGAGCGGCCGATCCAGCTCGGCGCCCTGCTGGCAGGCGCGCCGACCGAGCTGCGCGAGGAGCTGTCGCGGTACGGCACCGCGGTCGGCGAGGCGTTCCAGCTGCAAGACGACCTGCTGGGCCTCTTCGGCGACCCGGCAACCGTCGGCAAGCCGGTGGGCGACGACCTGCGCGAGGGCAAGTTCACCCTGCTGATCCACCACGCCCTGGTCAACGGCGGCCCCGCCGACCGGCAGCTGGTCGCCGGCGCGCTCGGCGATCCGGACCTGACCGCCGCGGAGGTCGCCCGCGTCCAGGCGGCGCTCGAGCGGACCGGCGCGCGCCGCGCGGTCACCGCCATGATCGCCGAGCGCCTCGGCGAGGCCCGCCGGGCGCTCGAGACGCTCGCCCCGCTCCTGGCACCGGCCGCGCCGCCGGCACCGCCGGCACCGCTGGCTCCGGAGGGGCTGCCGGACGACCCGGACGCCGGAGCGTCGGCGGCCAGCGAGGGGCTGCGCTTCCTCTCCGGTCTTCTCGACTTCCTCTGGGAGCGCGAGCAATGAGCCCGACGGCGTCGGCGGCGGCCACCGCCGTTCAGGAATCGCTCGGCCGCGACCGCAAGGCGGAGCACATCCGGCTGGCGCTCGAGCAGCGCATGCAGCTCGGCGTCAATTACTTCGACGAGTACCACTTCGAGCACGCGGCGCTGCCCGAGATCGACTTCGACGACATCGACATCGGCGTCGACTTCGTCGGCCGCCGTCTCGCGGCGCCGCTGCTGGTCTCGTCGATGACCGGCGGCACCGAGGCGGCCGGCCTGATCAACCGGAACCTGGCCGCCGGCGCGGAGCGCACCGGGATCGCCGTCGGGGTCGGCTCCCAGCGGAAGGCGTTGGAGGATCCCGCGAAAGCTGATACTTTCAAGGTCCGCGAGGTGGCCCCGTCGGTGCCGCTGCTCGCCAACCTGGGAGCAGTGCAGCTGAACTACGGCCTGGGGCCGCGCGAGTGCCTGCAGGCGGTCGAGATGATCGGGGCCGACGCCCTGATCCTGCATCTGAACCCGCTGCAGGAGGCGATCCAGCCGGAGGGTCAGCGCAACTTCGCCGACCTGCTGCCGAAGATCGGCGAGGTCGTGCGGGCGTTGCCGGTGCCGATCGTCGTCAAGGAGATCGGCTGTGGCATCTCGGCCGCGACCGCGCGGGCGCTGGCCGGGCAAGGGATTCGCATCATCGATACCGCCGGGGTCGGCGGCACGAGCTGGGCGCGCATCGAAGCCGAGCGCGCCGGCGACCTCGACCTCGGCGAGGTGTTCGCCGGCTGGGGGATCCCGACGCCGCTCTCGATCCGCGAGGTGCGCTCGGTCGGCGGCCTGACGGTGATCGCGAGCGGCGGCCTGCGCAACGGCATCGACGTCGCCAAGGCCCTGGCCCTGGGCGCCGATCTGGCAGGGATGGCCTATCCGTTCTTGCAGGCGGCGACCGAGTCGCCTGAGCGAGTCGTGGACAAGGTACAGAGGATCGTGCTGGAGTTGAAGATCTGCATGTTCTGCCTGGGGGCGAAAAGCGTAGCGGAGCTGCGCCACGCCAGGCTTCGCAAAGGGTCGTGAGATGACCAATGCCACGAATTCCATCGCCGCCGCCGCCGTCGCTCGCCTGACCCGCGCCGAGCTGGTCCGGTCGCTGATCGAGGGAGAGCGCCGCTTCCACGAGCTGCCGAAGGACCTCGCCCCCGAGGAGGCCGCGGAGATCCGCCGGCGCGCCCTCGAGGAGATGACCCGGACGCCGCTCAGCAACATCGCCCACCACTCGCTGGACGTGACCCGCGCGTCGCGCCGCAATTGCGAGAACTTCATCGGCGTGGCGCAGGTGCCGATGGGCATCTGCGGTCCGCTGCGGGTGCGCGGCAATTACATCGACGGCGACGTCTACGTGCCGCTCGCCACCACCGAGGCGGCCCTGGTCGCCAGCACGAACCGCGGCTGCTCGGCGATCCGCGAGGCCGGCGGCGCCGTGGTCCGGGTCGAGGACGTCGGGATGACCCGCGCGCCGGTCTTCCGCACCTCCGGCATCGTCCAGACCCAGAGCTTCCTGCGCTGGATCCAGGACCACTACGACGACGTGCGGCGGGTCACCGAGGCGAGCAGCCGCCACCTCAAGCTGATCGAGGTCCGCCCGTTCGCCTTCGGCACCACCGTCTTCCTGCGCTTCCGCTTCGACTCCGGCGATGCCATGGGCATGAACATGGCCACCATCGCCTGCGACCGCGTCGTGACCGACCTCATCGAGCCCGCGACCGGGGTCGCCTGCATCGGTCTGTCGGGGAACTACTGCGTCGACAAGAAGCCCGCGGCGATCAATTTCCAGGAGGGGCGCGGCAAGCGCATCTACGCCGAGATCCTGCTCGAGGCGCCGATCCTCCACCACAACCTGAAGACCAACGCCCGCGACCTGGTGGAGGTGCAGTACCGCAAGAACCTCCTGGGCTCGATCGCCGCCGGCTCGCTCGGCTTCAACGCGCACTACGCCAACGTCCTGGCGGCCTTCTTCATCGCCACCGGCCAGGATCCGGCCCACGTGGTCGAGGGCTCGCTGGGCGTCACCTGCATCGAGGCGCGCGGCAGCGACGGGGTCTTCGCGTCCATCTTCATGCCGGACGTGCCGCTCGGCACGGTGGGCGGCGGCACCGCGCTCGACACCCAGCGCGAGGCGCTGGCGATGCTCGGGGTTTCCCCCGACCCGGAGCGCCGCGGCGAGGCCACTCTCCGGCTCGCCGAGATCCTGGGGGCGATCGTGCTCGCCGGCGAGCTGTCGCTGATGGCCGCCTTCACCTCCCAGGACCTGGCGCGCGCCCACGAGAAGCTCGGCCGCGGCGAGCCCGCCGGCCCGAAGCCGCTGCCGGCCTGAGCCCCGGGCCCCTGCCACTCTCCCAGGCTCCGCCTCTCATACAATGGCTGAGCGCGGGCGCGCCGCCGCCGCGGCGTGCCGTCGCGGGGAGGGTGCGTAGCCACGATGACGCCGAAAGCAGGCCGACAGCAGGCGGCGCCGGCTCCAGGATCGGCCCTCGGGGCGCCGCACGGCGACGTTCCTGAAGCGCTGCACGGCAGCGCGGCCGCCGCTCCGCGGCCGGACGTCACCGTCTCGACGCCGGGCAAGCTCATCCTGATGGGCGAGCACGCGGTGGTCTACGGCCGTCCGGCGCTGGTGGCCGCCATCGACCTGCGGCTGCGGGCCACCTTCTCGGTCCCTCTCGCGCCTCCCGCGGCTTCTCGACCGCTGCCGGAGATCGCGAAGATCGCGGAGATCGTGGAGATCGACCTCCCGGGTCTCGCTCACCGGGTGACCCTCTCCTGGGCCGAGGTGCTCGCCTATGCGCGCGCCGTCCGTGACGGCTGGACCGCCTACGCGGCGCGGCCCGACCTCGCGGGCTTCCTCGAGCTGCGCGGCGACGACCCCGCGCACATCGTCAAGGCGGCCCTCGGCGAGGTCGCGGCGGCCCTCGGCGAGGAGGCCGGCGGCGCGCCGGGCCTCTGCCTGCGCCTGGATTCGGAGCTGCCGATCGGCGCCGGCTTCGGCAGCTCGGCGGCAGCCGCGGTGGCGGTCGTCGCCGGCTATGCCGCCTGGCGCGGCCGCGACGATCTCGACCGCGACACGATCGCACGCCTGGCGCTCGAGGCGGAGCGCCGCCAGCACGGGCTGCCCTCCGGCGTCGACACGACCACCAGCCTGCACGGCGGCCTCCTCTGGGCGCGGCGCTTGCACCCCCCGCGGGAAGGCGCGCTCGCCTGCGAGCGCCTCGCCGCCGATTCGCCGCTCCTCCGGCGGCTGCGCGTCTACCACACCGGTACGCCGCCCGAGGCGACCGGCGCGGTGGTGGCGGCGGTGCGGACGCGACGCGACCGCGACCCGGCCACGTACGAGCGGCTGTTCGACCGCATGGAGGCGGCGACTCGCGGCCTGCGCGCCGAGCTCTCCGGCGCCGCGGAGCGACCGGAGCGGGTGACGGACCTGATCCGCGAGCACCAGGCGTGCCTCGATGCGCTGGGCGTGGTCCCCGCGCCGGTGCGGGCGCTGGTACGGCGGGTGGAGGCCGCGGGCGGCGCCGCCAAGGTGTCGGGCGCCGGCTCCCTCGCCGGTCCCGGCGCCGGCTCGCTCCTGGTCTATCATCCCGACTCGGAGGCCGCGGCGGCCTGGGAGGCCCTCCGCCCCTTCGCCCACCTTCCCGTCCACCTCGGAGCTGCCGGATTCCGGCGGGAGACCTGATGACCAAGACCACCATCTCCGCGCCGGCGAACATCGCCTTCATCAAGTACTGGGGCGCCCGCGACCTCGATCGCGCGTTGCCCCTGAACTCCTCGATCTCGATGACGCTCGACCGCTGCGTCACGCAGTGCACCATCGAGCTGATCCACGGCGACCAGGACGAGATCTGGCTGGCCGAGCCGCACGGCAGCTTCAGCACGCCGGAGCCGGAGTTCCAGCGCCGCGTCAAGCAGCAGCTGGACCGCATGCGGCGATGGGCCGGCAGCGAGGACCGCTTCCGGGTGGCGACGCGCAACACGTTCCCCAGCGCCGCCGGGCTCGCCTCCTCTGCCTCGGGCTTCGCGGCGCTGACGCTGGCCGCGGCCGGAGCGCTGGGCAAGGAGGGCACGCCGGCCGCCGAGCTCTCGACCCTCGCCCGCGGCAGCGGCAGCGGCTCGGCGGCTCGCTCCGTGCTCGGCGGCTACGTCGAGTGGCCGGCGGGGGAAGGCGACCGGGGTCGGGAAGCCGTGCAGCTCGCCGACGCCGAGCACTGGGACCTGCGCGACGTCATCGCGGTGGTCGAGATCGGGCCGAAGGCAGTCCCCTCGCTCGAAGGTCACCGTCGCGCCGCCACCAGCCCCTACCTGGCGCGCCGCCTCGAGCTGCTGCCGGAGCGCCTCGCCAAGGTCCGCCGCGCGATCGCCGAGCGCGACCTCGACCTGCTAGGGCCGGTGATCGAAGAGGAGGCGGTCGACCTGCACCTGATCGCCATGTCGTCGCGGCCACCGATCTTCTACTGGGCCCCCGGCACCGTGGCGGTGCTGCGCGCGGTGCGCGAGCTGCGCCAGGAAGGGCTCTCGGCCTGGGCGACGATGGACGCCGGCGCCAACGTCCATGTCATCTGCGACGCCGAGTCCGAGGAGGACGTCGCCGAGCGCCTGGAGAGCCTCGCCGTGGTCGGTTTCGTCATCCAGGACAGCGTCGGGACCGGCCCGGAGGCCGACGATGAGCATCTGTTCTAGGTCGTACTGGGGAACTCTCTTTCCCGCATGGACCGCCCGGCCGAGGTGACGCTGCTCAAGCTGGGCGGCAGCCTGCTCACCGAGAAGACGGAAGCCGACGCCGTCCGCCCGGCCGTGCTGGCCCGGTTGGCGGCGGAGATCGCCGAGAGCGCCGCGGCGGATGGGACGCCGCCGGCGGCCGGGGGACCGGCAGCGGCAGGCCCGCGCCGCGTGCCGCTGGTGCTCGCGCATGGCAGCGGCTCGTTCGGGCACGTCGCCGCCCGCCGCCACGGCATCGCCGCCGGCCTGCACGGCCCCGCCCAGCTTCCCGGCGTGTCGCTCACCCAGGAACGGGCTGCCGCCCTGCATTGGCAGGTGTGCGCCGCGCTTGCCGTCGCCGGCCTCCATCCCTTCTCCCTCGCGCCGTCGAGCTCGGTGGTGGCGGCCGGCGGCCGGCCCCTCACCATCGCCGTCGAGCCGCTGCTGCTGGCCCTGGCGCGCGGCCTGCTGCCGGTGCTGTACGGCGACGTCGTCATGGACCGCGAGCAGGGGGTGGCCATCTGCTCCACCGAGCGGCTCTTCGAGCTGCTCGCCCTGGAGCTGCCGGCGCACGGGACGCGCGTGCGGCGCGTGCTCTGGCTCGGCGAGACCGACGGCGTCTACGATGCCGACGGCCGCACCGTGGACCGGCTCGCGGTCGGCGACCTGGCGCGGCGCGATGAGCTGCGCGGCGCGATCGGCGCCGCCGCCGGCACCGATGTCACCGGCGGCATGCTGCATCGGGTCGAGACCGCCCTGGCCCTCGCCGCCCGTGGCATCCCGTCGCTGATCGCCAACGGCACTGCTCCCGGCCTGCTCGCCGCCGCCCTGCGCGGTGAGCCGGTCCGGGGCACCGAAGTCGTGGGCTGAGAGCCGGCGGGCTCATCGCCTGCCCGGATCGCCGGTAGTGGGTCAGTCTCCCGCGACCTCCCTTTGGACGAGGGGCCAAAGTCTATAA
>DATNKH010000545.1:0-3076 GCA_035603475.1 Thermoanaerobaculia bacterium | reverse complement strand
GTCACGGCCGCCGCCGGCAGGGTGAGCGCCAGCGCCGCGTGAAGGCCGAGCCCTCGCGACACTCGCCGCGTTGGCGCCGACCGCGCTGCCCAGGCGCGGGCGCCGTAGACCGCCGCCAGAATCGCCGCGAGCGGCACCCCTTCCACCTTCGCAGCGGCGGCGAAAGCCGCGGCCAGCCCGACCTGCGCCGCGCCGCGGCGGTCCACTGGAGACAGCATCGGCGGCAGCGCGGCGGCCAGGGCCAGGGCGATCAGCCAGTCGGCGCCGCCGGCCGACAGCCCGCCGATGCCATACGCAGCGGTGGCCAGCGCCACGCCAGCGAGCGCCGCCTGCGCCGCGAAGCGGCTGGTCCCCGCGCGCCGCAGCGCCTCGCGCAAGGCCGCCAGCAGCAGGGCGAAGGCCGCCACCGACCAGAGCATCATCGCCGGCTCGTCGAAGCGGCCGGCGGCCAGCGCGGTGACGGCGAACAGCTCGGGCAGCAGGTTGGGGTAGTCCGGATGCAGCACCCAGTTCCAGCGCGCGCCCAGGTAGCCGTAATCGACGCCGCCGGCGAGGTAGAAGCGATGGCCCTTGAGACCCCAGTGATACACGAAGTCGGGGTTGGTGATCCAAGAGGACAGGGCGCAGACGGCGAAGACCGCCAGCGCCGCCACCGCCAGCCACTCGCCCCAGCCGAGATCGGAGGGCAGCCGCGTGCGATCGGCGGGCCTTGGCAGCCAGCGCCAGGCGAGCGCCGCCGCGGCGGCCAGCGCCGCCAGCACCACCGGCAGGCGCCAGGGGAGCCGGACGAGCCCGAGCGCGGTGAGCAGCAGGTGCAGGCCCACCCACCCGGCCAGCGAGTAGAGCACCAACCGGTAGAGCGCGCCGTCGCGCGGACCGGCGAGAACGCCGCCGCAGCGGCTGCCGGCGAAGGCCAGGGCGGCCGCCACGGCGGCCGCGGCCAGCAGCGGCAGGAACGGGCCGGCGGCGCTCAGGGGCGGTGGATCCGGTAGAGGCGGCCGTCCGCGAGCTGGCGCACGAGCACGAGGCGGCTGCCGGGGGGAGGCACCGGCTCGGTCCGGTAGGCGACGAGGTACGCGGCCAGCCGGCTGCCGTCGGGGTCGTCCGGCAAGCTCACCTCGAGGTCGGGCAGCAGGTAGGCTGCCCAGCGCGAGCAGAAGAACTGGGAGTTGCACGGACCGGGGGGCGACTCGAAGACGACCACGCTGTCGCGCGGCAGCCACCCCTCGACCCCGGCCAGGCAGCGTCCCAGGCTCGCGACCGGACCCGTGCCGAGGCCCCACACGCAAGCCGGCCGGTCCGTCCGGCGCGTGTCCCAGCCGGAGAGCGCGGCGCCGGTCCGATACGCCAGGGCGGCGCCCGCCCAGACCACGAACAGGACCAGGACCAGACGGACCAGCGGCTGCGGTGCGGGACGCACTACCGACCAATATCACACGCCGGGCGCTCCGGAGCGGAGCGCGACTGGCTGCCAGTCGTGGGTCCTTTCCTCGCGAGGGTCCCTGCCTCCTGCCTCCCTTGGGGCGAGGGTCCCAAGGGAACCGCCCTTGGACTTCGGGTGCCTCGCCCCAAGGGCGGCAGGAGGCAGGGACCCTCGCGAGCTGACCCACGACCAATCGCCTGCTACACTTCCCGGCCGTCATGACGCCGGTGCCGAGCCCCGCCGAGACCAGCGCCCTGGTGCGCTGGCTGCTCTCCGACCTGGGCCTCGAGGCGGGCGCGATCGACCTCGCGATCGACCCCGAGGACGAGATGCTGGGCTTCCTCGAGCAGTCGTGCGAGGGCGACCGCGAGCGGGCGCTCTATGCCTACTTCCAGTCCGGCGCCAGCATCGCCGGCGCCATGGCCCAGGTGCTTCGCTGGCGCTTCGGCGAGCCGGGACGGGTCGGCAGGCTGCTCGACTTCGCCAGCGGCTACGGCCGCGTCACCCGCTTCCTGCTGCGCCTGCTGCCGGCGGAGCGCATCTGGGTGGCGGACGTCTATGCCGCGGGGGTGAGCTTCCAGCAGCGGCGCTTCGGCGTGCACGGCATCGTCTCGACGATTCGCCCCGAGGACTTCGCCGCCACGGCGGGTTCCGGGACCTTCGACGCCATCCTGGTCACCTCGCTGTTCACCCATCTGCCGGAGGAGCGCTTCGTCGCCTGGCTGCGGGTGCTGATGGGCCTGCTCGCGCCGGGGGGCGTGCTGGCCTTCAGCGTCCATGACCGCGGCCTGCTCCCCCCCGGCGTCGAGCTGCCCGCCACGGGGCTGCTGTTCCGTGAGATCAGCGAGAGCGGCTCACTCGCCGGGTCGGACTACGGTTCCACCTGGGTGACCGAGGACTTCGTGCGCGGCGCCCTGCGACGGGCGCTCGCCGGCGATGGCGGTGCGGGAGCCTCCCTGCATCGGCTGGACCGCGGGCTCTGCAACTTCCAGGACCTCTACGTGGCGGTACCCGAGGCCGCTGCCGACTTCTCGGGCCTCGCCTTCCGCGGCGAGCCGTATCTCTTCGTCGAGCGCTGCGCCGTCGCCGGGCCGGACCGCCTGGAGCTGAGCGGCTGGGCCGGGGTGCTCGGCCGCGGCAGCCTTGCCGCCGTCGAGGCGTTCCTCGACGGGCAGCTGCTGGCGCGGCTGCCGATCGACGGGTCGCGGCCGGAGGTGGCCGCGATGCTGGGCGATCCGCGCCTCGAGCGCTCGGGCTGGGGGGGCGCCTGCCGGCTGCCGGAGGGAGCCTCGCGCGCGACCGCGGTGCTGCGGCTGCGGGTGGTCGACGACCGCGGCGCCGTGCATCCCGAGGCCGCCGCCACCCTGGAGGCGGCGCTGCACGACTCCACCAAGCTCGAGGTGACGGTCCTGCAGCGCGAGCTGCGCCAGGCCGCCGAGCACGCGGCACGCCAGGGGCAGGCGACGGCGGCGCTCGCGGCGCGCATCGCGGCGATGGAGGCGAGCCGGTTCTGGAAGCTGCGGAACCAGTGGTTCCGGGTCAAGGGCTGGCTCGGGATCGGAGAGAGTTGAGCGGCTCCGCCCTCGGTGGTCGACTAAGAAGCGGACCCGCCTGCCCGGTTCTATCTGTAGCGCCTTCGGAGCTCAGACGTGT
>DATNKH010000544.1:0-3398 GCA_035603475.1 Thermoanaerobaculia bacterium | reverse complement strand
TCCAGGACATCACCCAGACGACCACGATCTCGTCGGGGACGCAGACCAGGAACGGCGGCACGGTCCGCTTCGCGGCGCGCCAGCTCTCCTACCCGCTGATCGTCGAGATCGCGCTGGCCTTCAAGGCCGACGGCTCGGCGTCCCAGACGACGACGATCGACCAGGCTTTCGACGACGAGGAGCTGGCTGCCGGCGGCGGTCCGCCCGTTTCCCGCGTGATCGCCGACAGCATCGCTACGAAGGACACCCTGCTGATCAGCGCCGCCGGTTCGATCACCGGTTTCCAGGACCGCGAGAGCTCCCAGAGCTACTTCTCGCGCGGCACCGGCCTGGCCTGTTACAGCCGCTCTCTCGCCTCGCAGGACGGCCTGCTGACGGCGGTCGTCGACGGCGCCGGCTGCAAGCACCACTAGAGGCGCGACGGTTCGTCCCTGCCGAGTCCCGCTTGCCGGCGGTGTGTCCCGCTGGTCCCGGCGAGGTTGGGCGCACCCACCTCGACGGGACATCCTGGGGTTGCCGGACAAACCCGAGGAGGACACGGCCATGGACACCCCGATTCCCTCGTTCCCCAAACAAGCTCCCGGACGGCCCACGCCGTCCGCCGCCGCCGCCCGCCCCGCTGCCACTGGTGTCACCGGTGCCGCCGTCGTCGCCGGCGGTCTCGGCGTCGTCGTCCTGGTGGCCGCCGTCAAGCTGCTCATCCACCTGGTGACGACCGGCAGCTTCGGCTACAGCTATTTCATCGACGAGCTCTATTACCTCGCCTGCGCCCGCCATCTCGCCTGGGGCTTCGTCGACATGCCGCCGCTCTTCCCGGCGATCGTCGCGGCGGTGCATGCCACCCTCGGCGACTCGTTGCTCGCGGTCCGCCTGCTGCCGGCGCTTGCCGGCGCCGCCTTGGTGGTGATGACCGGGTTGATGGCCCGCGACCTGGGCGGCCGCCGCTTCGCCCAGGGGATCGCCGCGCTCGCCGTGCTGGTGGCGCCGATCTGGCTCGCGCTCCACAGCATCGACACCATGAACGCGCTCGACCAGCTCTTCTGGACCGGCTGCGCCTGGATCGTGCTCCGCATCGTGCGCGACGACCGGCCGCAGCTCTGGCTGCTGTTCGGCGCGGTCGCCGGGGTCGGCATGCTCGACAAGCACAGCATGGCCTTCTTCGCCGTCGCCGTGGCGGCCGCGGTCCTGCTCACCCGGGAGCGCCGCGCCCTGCGCTCGCCCTGGCTCTGGCTCGGCGCCCTCCTCGCCGGCGTCATCTTCCTGCCCAACCTGGTGTGGATCGTCCAGCACCATTTCCCGCACTTCGAGATGCTCGCCAACGTCAAGCGGGAAGGCCGCGACGTCTCCTTGAACCCGCTGCAGTTCCTGTCGCAGCAGGTGCTGCTGATGAATCCCTTGACCCTGCCGCTCTGGCTCGGCGGCCTGGCCTGGTTGCTCTTCGACCGCGAGGGCCGCCGCTACCGGGTGCTCGGCATCGCCTGGCTCGGAGTCATGGCCGAGATGCTCCTGCTCGACGGCCGCCCCTACTACCCGGCGCCGGCCTACCCGATGCTGCTGGCCGCCGGCGGCGTCGCGCTCGAGGGTTGGCTCGCGACTCCCCTCTGGCGGCGCTGGCGCGCCGTCAAGCCGGTCTATGCGGCGCTGCTGGCTCTTTCCGGCGCCGTGCTGGCGCCGCTGTTCACGCCGCTGCTGCCGCCCGAGACGCTGATCCGCTACTCGCGCGCCATCGGCATGTCGCAGCCGCGGATCGAGAACCATCGCCTGGGGCCGCTGCCGCAGCTGATGGCCGACCGCTTCGGCTGGAAGGAGATGGCGGAGGAGGTGGCGCGCATCTACCGCTCGCTGCCGCCCGCGGACCGCGCCAGGGCCGCGATCTTCGGCCAGAACTACGGCCAGGCCGGGGCGATCGACCTCTTCGGGCCGGCGCTCGGCCTGCCGCCGGCGATCAGCGCTCACCTCACCTATTTCCTGTGGGGCCCCCGCGGCTACACTGGCGATGTCATGATCGTCCTCGACGACGAGCGCCCGACCCTCGAGCGGCTGTTCCGCAGCGTCGAGCTGGCGGGCCACGTCCACCATCCCTACTCGATGCCCTACGAGCACTTCGACGTCTTCGTCTGCCGCGGCCCCCGGCAGTCCCTGGCGGCGCTCTGGCCGCGGATCAAGCGGTACGGCTGAGATGCGCGACGCGCCAAGCACCCAGGGCGAACGGCCGGACCTCGAGGGTGCGGCCGGGGAGGGGGCCCGCCTGCCGGACCTCGCGGACGCCGTGGCGGGCCCGGCGGCGGCGCCGCTGCGCCGGCTCCTCCGCGGCTTCGCGCTCTGGCTCGCGGCGGTGAGCCTCTTCGGCTTGCTGCTGTTCCTCTATCACTACCTCGCCGCGCTGGCGGCCCGCGAGGTGCAGACCCCGCTGGCGCCGTTCATCGGGGAGCTCACCGGCGCCTTCGTCGCCGGGCTGCTGTTCTTCCCGCTCCGCTGGTTGGCGCGCCGCCTGCCGCTCACCGCGCAGGACTGGCCGCGCCGCCTGCCGGTCTACCTGCTGTTGCTCCCCGTCTTCGGCTTCGCCGCGACGACGCTGATGTGGGGCCTGCGCAGCGTCCTGTTCCCGCTCGCCGGGCTCGGCGCCTACGACTACGGCGTCATGCCGCTGCGCTACCTGATGGAGTTTCCCTTGCAGGTGATCTGGATCGGCATCCTGGTCGCCGCCATCCATGGCTTCGCCGCCCTCGACGCGGCCCGGGCGCGCGAGGTCCGGGCCGCGCGCCTCGAGAGCAGCCTGGCCCGCAGCCAGCTGCGCAATCTCCGCCTGCAGCTGCAGCCGCATTTCCTGTTCAACGCCCTGCATACCGTCTCGGCCGCGATGTACGACGATCCGGCCGCGGCCGACGAGATGCTCGACCAGCTGGCCGAGCTGCTGCGCGCCTCGCTGCGCACGGCCCAGGCCGACGAGGTCCCGCTGGGCGAGGAGCTGGCGCTGCTCGACCGTTACCTCGCCATCCAGCGCGCCCGCTTCGGCGACCGGCTGGCGGTCTCCATCCAGGTCGAGCCCGGCGCCGACTCACTGCTGGTCCCCTCGCTCCTGCTGCAGCCCCTGGTCGAGAACGCCATCCGCCACGGCAACGCCGAGCGCGCCGGCCGCGGCGCCATCGCCGTGCGCGCCCACCGCGAGGACGGCCGGCTGGTGCTCGAGGTGGAGGACGACGGCCCCGGCGCCGCCGGCGGCGGCCTGGTCCTCGCCGGCAACCGCGGCGCCGCAGGGGTCGCCGTGAGGGGGATCGGCCTCTCGGCCACCGCCGAGCGCCTGCAACTGCTCTACGGCGACGCCCAGACGTTCAGCGCCGGCACCGGCCGGGCCGGCGGATTCCTGGTCCGCGCGGCGCTGGCGGCGCGGCACGCCG
>DATNKH010000543.1:0-7304 GCA_035603475.1 Thermoanaerobaculia bacterium | reverse complement strand
TCGGCTGGTGCTGGTCCGCGCGGCCGCCGAGAACTGGGGAGTCAAGCCCGAGGAGTGCGAGGCGGTCCAGCACAAGGTGAAGCACATCGCCTCGGGCCGCTCCTTCGATTACGGTAATCCACGACTGCTGCTGAAGGCCGGCAAGCTCGGGAAGAAGCATCCGCCCACGTTGAAGGAGGTCACTGACTTCCAAAAGCCGAGCACGAAATGGCGTTTCATCAACCAAGAAAAGCCCATGCCGTTCGTCGACGCCAAGGACATGGCGACCGGCAAGGCGGTCTACGGCGCCGACGTCGATCTGCCGGGCATGATGACGGCGATGATCGTGCGCTGCCCGGTCGCCAACGGCAAGGTGAAGCAGTTCGACGGCAGGGCGGCGCTCGCCGTGCCGGGCGTCAAGTGGGTCGAGGAGGTCCTTCCCGACGGCTTCCCGATCGTCGGCGGGGTGGGCAGCAATTTCATGCCGCATGCGGGAGTCGCCGTCGTGGCGGAGAACACCTGGGCGGCGTTGCAGGGGTATCGGGCGCTCAAGGACAAGGTCGAGTGGGACCTCGAATGGGACCCCATCGCCGCTGGCAACGCCAAGTACGACTCGATGAAGTTCCGCGACGAGCTCAAGACATCGACCGGCGAGAAGGGCAACCAGTGCCGGAACAAAGGCGATGTCTACGCGGTCCTCGACTCGCACCCCAACCCGGTGGAGCGGAGCTACTACGTCCCCCATCTGGCCCAGACGCCGATGGAGCCCCCCGTGGCGGTTGCCCGCTACGAGAACGGGCGATGTGAGGTCTGGGCGCCCACCCAGGGTCCCGAGGTCATGCAGCACTATGTGGGCCTGGCACTGCTGCGGCCGAAGTGGGAGCAGCTGCCGGAGTGGTTCCTATGGCAAGTGAACGCGCATGACGAGAGCAATTTCGAATGCGCACCCTACCTCTGGACGGCACAGGAACGCTTCAACAAGGAGCTCGGAAAAGCGCTGGGGGGACTGGATCTGCCGACATTGATCAAGCGCAGAGACGACCTCAAGAAAGAGGTCCGCGACAAGGTCAAGGTCCACCCGACTTTGCTGGGCGGTGGCTTCGGGCGCAAGTCCAAGCCTGACTATGGCGTCGAGGCGGCCTTCCTCGCCAGCAAGCACCCCGGCGTGCCCATCCGGGTGCAGTGGACCCGCGAGGACGACGTCAAGTTCAGCTACCACAACGCGGCGAGCCTCCAGTACTTCAAGGCGGCTCAAGACGGAGCGGGGAAAACGACGGCCTTGCTGCAGCGCAGTGCCTTCACGTCGTTCTTCGCAACCCTCTTTCCCCGCGCACCCGAGCTCTTCGCGGCGGCGCGCGCCGCGACTCTGAACGGCGGGGAATACCCCTTCGGCTCAGGCATCGAGCGGGGACATGGTCTCGAGGACAACCCGTTCGACCTGGAGAACCTGCGCATCGAGAACTGCAGGGCCGAGAACCACATTCGCACCGGCTGGATGCGCTCGGTGGCGAACATCTACCACGCCTTCGGCATCTGCTCGTTCGCCGACGAGCTCGCGGTCGCCGCCGGCCGCGATTCGAAGGACTACCTGCTCGAGCTGATCGGCAAGGGACGCAGCTTCCACAAGAAGGACTTCGAAGACGAGGGTGTCGTGTTCTTCGACAACAACGCGTTTCCCCTGGACGCGTGTGGGACTCCGTTCAAGGTACTGCCCCCTTACCCCGCCGACACCCGACGGCTGCAGGCCGTGATCAAGCGGGTGGCGATGGAGTCGGGTTGGGATGACAAGGTGAAGCAGTACAAGGGCATGCCAGGCCGCGGCCTGGGCATCGCCGCCCACCGGGCCTTCCTCAGCTACGTGGCCATGGTGATCGACGTCACGCTCACCGACGCCAAGGACGGCGCCGGCAACGTCCTCAAGGACAGCGCCGGCAACGTCCTCAAGCAGCTGGCGATCAACGAGATCTACGCCGCGATCGACTGCGGCATCGCCGTCAACGTGGATCGCGTCAAGGCGCAGGTGGAGGGGGGCGTCGTCTATGGCCTGAGCCTCGCCCTCCGCGGTGAGATCACGGTCAAGAGAGGGGCCGTCGAGCAGAACAACTTCGACGACTACCCCGTGCTACGCATCTACCAGACGCCGAAGATCAATATCATCATCATGCCGCCGCGCCTGGACCCGGACAGCGCCAACCCGGACCCGGACAACGCAATTCCGACCGGCGTCGGCGAGCCGCCGACCGCCCCCGTGGCCCCCGCCCTGGCCAACGCGATCGCCGCCGCGGGCGGACCCCGCATCCGCGAGGTGCCGTTCTTCCGGTTCGTCCAGATCCCCTGAGACGGCCCCCGCCATAGCCGCATCAGCAAGAGCGCCCCTCTCCCGCCGGCGGGAGGGGGGCGGCGCCTCGGCCCCGCCCCGGGCCTCCCGCCGGAGCGGCATGGCCGCGCCTATCGGCGAATATCGGCGCATGAAGATGCTCTTTCCCCGGCGCCCCCGGGCGTTGGAGCATCGCTGGGCAGAGGCGGCAGCGCTGCTTCGCGGTAGACTCGGGACACAGAGAGCATCGAGGGAGGCATGGTGTCGCGGATCTGGATTCCGACCCTGGCGGCGGGCGCGCTTGCCCTGCGGTTGGCCGCGGCGGCTGCGGCGGCCACGGCGGTTGCAGCTCCGGCGGGGGCCGATCTGCATCCACCGGCGGAGCGGCTCCCCATCCGTGTCTACACCATCGACGACGGCCTGGCGGGCGACGAGATCCACGCCGTGCTGCAGGACTCGCGGGGTTTTCTCTGGATCGCCACCGAGAGCGGGCTGAGCCGCTTCGACGGCACCCGCTTCGTCGAGTACGACCCGCGGCAGGGATTGCCGAGCCCCAACGTCACCGCCCTGGCGGAGGCGGCGGGCGGCGCCCTGCTGGCGGGCACGACGGGCGGCCTGGCACGTCTCGATCCGGGCCGTGTGTCGACGGCCCCGGCCTTCTCGGTCGTGCCGGACGCGAGCGGGCGCCTGCGCCATCGGGTCACGGCGCTGCTGGCCGACGGCGGCACGGTCTGGGCGGCGGACCCGGCGCCGGACGGCGGCCTCTTCCGGCTGCAACCGGCTAAGACCGGCGCCGGCAGCGCGATGTCCACCGGCAGCGCGACGTCCGCCGGCAGCGCCGCCGAGGTCAGGCTCCCGTCCGGCGCTCCGGTCTCGTGGGTGACCTCGCTGGCTCCCGACGGCGGCGGCGGGCTCTGGGTGGGGGAGAGGAGCGGCCTGCTGCACCGCCTCGCCGACGGCCGCTGGATCGCCTGCCCGGTCCGGCCGCTGCCGGCGTGGGAGGGCGTGGGAGCGCTGCTCGTCGACGGCCAGCGCCGGGTCTGGATCCTGTCCGGCAGGAGCCTGTACGTGCTCGCGCCCGGTCCCGCCGAGACCGGGCAACCCGCGGCGGCGGGGCGGCAGGACGGGGGCTCGCTGCTCGAGCGCGCCGCGGCGGGACACTGCCGCCAGGCGGGCCCGGCAGCGCTCCGCCTGCCGGAAGCTCCCGGCGAGGTGTGCCGCTTCGACGCCGCGTCGGGACTGGCCGGCCTGCCTGGCCCGGAGCCAGGCCGTGACCGGCCGTGGGGCGGGATGCTGCAGACCCGCGACGGCAAGATCTGGATCGCCATCGGCGGCGCGCTGAACGTGTTCGACGGCCGCCGGTTCCAGGGCTATACCAGCCGCAACGGCCTGCTGCAGGACGAGCTCGCCGGCCTGGCCGAGGACCGCGACGGCAACCTGTGGGTGGGAACCCGCTCGCATGGCCTGATGCGCATCGCGCACAACGGCTTCGTCGCCTATGCCGCCCCGGCCGCCCCCGGCGGCGTCGCCGTGGCCGCGATCCTCGAGGACAGCCGCGCGAACCTGTATGTCTGGGGCAGCGACCGGGGTCAGCCGAAGCTGTTCCACCTCGACGGCGGACAGCTGCTCGACGTCACGCCCGCGGTGATCGCCCGCGCGGGATACCCGGGGCGCGGGCGGCACCAGGTGCTGGCGGCGGACGCGGGCGGCGGTCTCTTGCTGGGCAGCGCCGGTGGCATCTGGCGCTTTTCCATGGCCGCCGAGCCTGCCGCGCAGCCGCGAGCACCGCGGCAGCACTGGCCGGCCCCCGCGGAGATGGGCGAGCTGGTGCGCCTTTTCCAGGACTCGCGCGGCGCGGTCTGGGTCTCCTCGCTTGGCAAGCAATCGCCGGCGGCCCCGGCGGCGCCGACCGCCGCGGGCAGCGGCGCGGCGCGGAGCACCTACCTGGCGCGGTGGGACCGCGTCACCGGGCGCTACAGTCCCGTGGCCGCGGTGGATCGCCTGGGGCGCGGCCCGGCGTCCGCCTTCGCCGAGGATCCCTACGGCAACGTCTGGATCGGCTTCTCGAGCGGCGGGCTGGCACGGCTGCGCGGCGAGGCGGTGGACCTCTTCGCGCCCGGCGCCGACGTGCCGGCGGGTGCCATCAACGACCTCTTCGTCGACAGCCGCCAACGCCTGTGGGCGGCCACAGCCTACGGTGGCGTGATCCGGCTGGACGATCTGAACGCCCCACGGCCACGGACCGCCGCGTACACGACCGCCCAGGGGCTGTCGAGCGACCGCGTCCTGTGCGTGACCGAGGACCGCCGCGGCACCATCTATCTCGGCCACGGCAAGGGCATCGACCGGCTCGACCCGCAGACCGGCCGCATCCGCACCTTGACCACCGCCGACGGGCTGCCGTCGAGCGTCGTCGACGTGGCCTATCGCGCCCGCGACGGCAGTCTCTGGTTCGGGACTCCGGTGGGGCCGGCCCGCTACCTGCCGGACGTCCCGCACGCCGAGGCGCCGCCGCCGGTCTTCCTGAGCGGCCTGCGCATCGGCGGTGTGCCGGTGCCGGTGCCGGCGCTTGGCGTGCAGAGCCTGGGCGCTCTCGAGCTTCCCGCCGGCCACGACGAGGTGGAGGTCCGCTTCACCGGCATCAGCTTCGCCTACGGCGCCGGCCTTCGCTATCAGTACCGCCTCGAAGGCTCCGCGGCGGATTGGAGCGAGCCGCAGGTGGAGCGCTCGGTGCTGCTGGGCAACCTCGCGCCGGGCGACTATCGGTTCCTGGTCCGTGCGGTGACTCCCGACAGCGTGGTGAGCCCCGTCCCCGCCAGCCTCTCCTTCACCCTGCCGCGGCCGCTCTGGCAGCGCTGGTGGTTCCTGGCCCTCGCCGGCGCGGCCACCGCGCTGCTCGCCTGGTCCCTCCACCACGCGCGGCTGTCGCGCCTGGTGGAGCTCGAGCGGGTGCGCGCCCGCATCGCCGCCGACCTCCACGACGACCTGAGCTCGAGCCTGTCGCGCATCTCGATCCTCTCCGAGCTGGGGCGGCGCCGGATCGCGGATCCGGCGGCGCTGGAGGCCACGACGCTCGACCAGATCGGCGAGACGGCGCGCGAGCTGATGGAGACGATCGGCGACATCGTCTGGGCGATCGACGCCCGCCGCGACGACCTCGAGAGCCTGCTCGCCCGCATCCGGCGCTTCGCGGGCGACCTGCTCGAGGCCCGCGGGGTGAGCGTCCTGTTCGCCGCCCCGGAGGGCGCCGCCGGTATCTCGCTGCGCCCCGAGGCCAAGCGGGAGCTCTACCTGGTCCTCAAGGAAGCGATCCACAACGCCGCGCGGCACGCCCGCGCCAAGGAGGTCCGGATCGAGGTCGCGGCGGCGCGCGGCGAGCTGGTGGCGGAGGTGCGCGACGACGGCGTCGGGTTCGCGGCCGGGAGCCCCGAAGCGGTCGGCACGGGAGGCACCGTGGGCGCCGCCAGCGGCGATCATGGGCACGGCCTGCGCAACCTCAGGACGCGCGCGGCGAAGCTGGGCGCCAACCTCTCGGTCGACTCGGCGCCGGGCGCCGGCACGCGGGTGCGCCTGAGCCTGCGGCTCTAGAGTTGCCATCGGCCAGGTCCGACCCCGAGCGATGAAGGTGGGCGTGGTGCCCCCTTCCCCCCCGGAGGGGAGGGAAGGGGGTTGGGGGGATGCGGGGGGCGATCCGATAGACGCTGGTAAGTTGCGCGACACCTCTGAGCTCCGAAGGCGCTGCGGGTAGAACCGGGCAGGCGGGTCCTCTTCTGGGTGGGAAATTCGGCGCATGGCGCATGATCATGCGTGGCGCGCCGGCGGCGGCGGCGCTACTGTCGCGTGCGGGTAGTGGGTCAGTTCGCGAGAGTCCATCCCCCCCCTCGCGAGGAATCTGACCCGCCACCCGCTGGCGAGGAGGATTAGAATGAGAGGTACCACGATGACCGAGCAAGAGCCCATCCGCGTGCTGATCGTGGAGGACGACCGGGTCACCCGCGACGGCCTGCGGCTGCTGGTGGACGGCACGCCCGGCTACAGCTGCGTCTCGGCCTTCGGCTCGCTCGAGCAGGTCCTGGCCGGCAGGACCGGCGAGCAGCCCAACGTGGTCCTGCTCGACATCAAGCTCCCGGGAGTGCCCGGCTCGCAGGGCGTGGCGTCGCTGCGGGAACGCTGGCCGGGCGCGGTGATCCTCATGCTCACCGCTTTCGACGACGAGGACAAGATCTTCGAGTCGCTGTGCAACGGCGCCACCGGCTACCTGCTCAAACGCACTCCGCCGGCGCGGCTGCTCGAAGCGGTGCGCGAGGCGCGCGACGGCGGCGCGCCGATGTCGCCCGAGATCGCCCGCAAGGTGGTCGAGCTGTTCCGGCGCACCGCGCCGCCGGTGGCGCTGGAGGAAGCGCTCACGCCCCAGGAGACCCAGCTCCTCCGCCTGCTCGCCGAAGGCTGCAGCTACCAGACGGCCGGCGGCGAGCTTGGCGTGAGCATCAACACGGTGCGCAACTACATCCGCAACGTCTACGAGAAGCTCCAGGTCCACACCAAGTCCGCGGCGGTGAGCAAGGCGATGCGCGCCGGCCTGCTGTAGGCTCGGCTACTGGATGGCGGGACTGGCGGGACTCATCCTCGACGGCAGGGCACCGGCGCGGGAGATCGAGGCGCGGCTGGCGGAGCGAGTGCGGGCGCTCGCGGCGCGGCGGCCGGGTGCGCCGCCGACCCTGGCGATCGTCCTGGCCGGGAGCGAACCTTCCTACCTGCGGTCGGCGCGCCTGAAGCGTGACGCCTGCCGGCGGGTGGGCATGGAGTCGCTCGAGATCGCGCTGCCGCCGGAGAGCGGAACCGCGGAGGCGCTGGCCGAGATCGATCGGCTCAACAACGAGCCGCGGGTGCACGGCATCTTCCTGCAACATCCCCTGCCGGCGGCGATCGACGAACGCCGCTGCTTCGACCGGATCGCGGTGGAGAAGGACGTTGGCGGCGACGGCAGCCTCAGCTTCGGGCGGACCGT
>DATNKH010000542.1:0-10498 GCA_035603475.1 Thermoanaerobaculia bacterium | reverse complement strand
CGTTGCAGCGCTGACGGCTCTGGCCGCGCCGGCGGCGCACGCGGCGAACTTCAATGTCCAGGCCACCGGACAGCTCACCTTCGACCCGAGCATGATCACCATCACCGCCGGCGACTCGGTGACCTGGACGAACACCAGCGGGTTGACGCACAACGTCTACGCGGAGGACGGCAGCTTCCGCTGCGCCAGCGGCTGCGACGACCAGGGCGGGGACGGCACCCCGTCCGGGAACTGGAGCTTCACCCGGGTGTTCAACAAGGTCGGCACGATCCAATACGAATGCCAGATCCATGGCCCCACCTACGGCATGGTGGGCACGATCGTGGTGAAGGCCGCCGGCTCGCCGCCGCCCGGCAACCTGCAACTCAGCTCCGGGGCCTACAGCGTCCCCGAGAATGCCGGCTCGATCACGATCAGTGTCCTCCGCGTCGACGGCAGCGCGGGTGCGGTCAGCGTCCATTACGCCACCAGCGACGGTACCGGCATGGCGGGGAAGAACTACACGGCGACCTCCGGGACTCTCAATTGGGCCGACGGCGACGCCGCGGCGAAGACCTTGAGCGTCAAGGTGCTCGACGACGGCGTCGTGGACGGCAGCCACACCGTGCAGCTCGCCCTCACCTCGCCCCAGGGCGGGGCCGGGCTGGGGACGCCGACCGCGGCGGTGATCACCGTCACCAACACCGACACCGGCGGCGGCGGCACTCCCCCGGCAGCGCCCTCGAACCTGGCGGTGGCCGCCACCGGCACCACCTCGATCGATCTCTCCTGGACGAGGAACTCGAACAACGAGACCGGCTTCCGCGTGCAGAGCAAGGTCCTCGACGGCAGCCCGTTCCAGGACGTCCTGCCGCTGGCGCCCGCGGGGAGCACGGGGATGACGGTGACCGGCCTGCTGCCGGCCACCGCCTACGGCTTCCACGTGCGGGCGGAGAACGCGAGCGGCAACTCGGCCTACACCTCCGAGGTCGACGCGGCGACCGACGCGCCGATCGGCACCTGCACCGCCGACGCCAACACCCTCTGCCTCGGCGGACGCTTCAAGGTGACCGTGGCCTGGGTGACCAGCGCGGCGAAAGGCCTGGGGACCACCGTGCCGCTGGCGAGCAACCCCGACTCGGGGCTCTTCTACTTCTTCGCCCCCAACAGCATCGAGATGCTGATCAAGGTGCTGAACGGCTGCTCGCTCACCAACAGCTACTGGATCTTCTTCGCCGCCACCACCAACGTCCAGTTCACGGTCACCGTGGCCGACATGACCACCGGCAAGTCGAAGTTCTACTTGAACCCGCTGAACCAGGCGGCGGTGCCGATCCAGGACACCATAGGTCTCGCCACCTGTCCCTAGGCCCCGGGGCAGCAGCTCTCTCCATCGGGGGCGATGGGGCGTCCGTGGGGGCAGAGGGTGGGGTGACCGAGGAAGGCGCAGACCTGGTCCTCGAAGCCGGCGGCGACCGGGGCCGCGCGGCCGCACTGGGCGGGGACGGCGCCGGGCGCGAGGGTCTTCGCCAGCAGGGCCTCGGCGAGACGGACGCGACGGACGGCAGTGGCGGCCTGGGCGCGGCCGCGGTCGGTGAAGGCGATGCGGCCGCCGGCGAAGACCAGCAGACCCTGGGCCAGGAGGTCGGCGACGCCGCGGGCGGTGACCGGGACCGGGCGGTCCTCTTCGGCGAGCGCGCGCCAGAGGTCGACCAGCACGGCCTGCAGCTCGGCGCCGCCGGGCTCTCCCAGGCGGGCCAGGCGGCCGTGCTCGAGGCGGATCTCGCGGCCGGCGCGGGCGGCAATCGACGGGTCGTGAGTCACCAGCACCAGGGTGTGGCCGCGGCGGTGGAGGTCGGCGAGCAGCGTCATCACCACCGCCTCGTTGACCGCGTCGAGGTTGCCGGTGGGCTCGTCGGCAAGGATCAGCGGCGGTTGGTTGATCAGCGCCCGGGCGATGCAGACGCGCTGCTGCTCGCCGCCCGAGAGCTGACTGGGCAGGTGGTCGAGGCGCTCGGCCAGGCCGACCCGGCGCAGCGCTTCCTCGGCCTCGCCGCGGTCGGTGGTGCTGTGGACGTACTGCGCCAGCATGACGTTCTCGAGCGCGTCGAGGTACGGGATGAGGTGGAACTGCTGGAACACCAGGCCGACCGTCTGCTGGCGGTAGCGCGCCAGGCCGCGGGTGGCGAGGTCGGAGAGATCGAGGCCGCCGACCCGCACCTTGCCGGCCGACGGACGGTCGAGGCCGGCGAGGACGTTGAGCAGCGTGGTCTTGCCGGAGCCCGACGGTCCGGTGACGGCCACCCATTCGCCCTCGTCGATCGCCAGCGACAGGTCGTCCAGCGCCAGCAGCGGGCCGAAGCGGCGGCTCAGGTTCTCGATCTCGACCAGCGGCACCCGGCTCTCCCTCTCATTCGCCGCGCAAGACGACGGCCGCGTCCAGCCGCTCGATCCGCCGCAGCGCCACCGCCAGCGAGGCGGCGACGACCAGCACCGCCACCGCCGCGGCACCGGCCAACCCGGTCCACGTGAGCATCAGCCCGCCGGCGCCGCCCAGCAGGCGCCGCTCGAGGCCGCTCGCCGCGATCTCGCCCAGCAACTCGCCGCTCAAGGCCGCGACCAGGGCCACGGCGAGCAGCTCGGCGGCGAGCATGCCGCCGACCCGCCGGCCGGAGTACCCCAGCGCCAGCATCAGGCCGACCTCGACCCGGCGCTCTCCCACCAGCGCCGCGGTGGCGGCGCCCACCGAGAGCAGGGCGAGGAGGAAGGCGACGCCGCTGACCGCCGCCAGCACCAGGGTCAGGCGGCGGATCGTCCGGGCGTCGGAGGCGCTGGTCTTGAGCAGCGGCGTCGCCTCGACGCCTTCGACCCGCTCTTCGATCTCTCTCGCGACGGCCGCCAGCCGCGCGGGCTCCGCCCGCACGTCCAGGCGCACGGGCAGTCCGCCCGGGCCGCCGTCTCCGGTCGGCGGCACGGACACCGACAGCACGCCCGGGATCTGCCGCACTCGCGCCGCGGCGCCGGGAGGGAGGGAGGGCGCTCCCCCGACCTGCGGGCGCACCACGAGGTTGGGGCCAAAGGCGGCGAGGCCGGCGCCCAGCCTGGTCTCGGCACGCACCGAGAAGGCGGCAAGCGTGGCCACGGTCGCCGCCGCCACCAGCACCGCGGCCAGGATCAGGGCCAGCTGCCGCGGCCGCCGGCGCAGGCTGGCGAGCACCAGGCGCGCGATCACGCGGTGGCTCGCTTGAGCAGCGCCGCCGGGTAGCGGCCCAGCGCCCGCGACACCGGCGGCGCACTGGCGAGAACGGCGACGACCAGGCCGAGCAGCACCGCGAACGGCAGCAGCACGGGCTTCCACGGCACCTGCACTCCCAGGGCGCCGGCGCCCAGCAGCCGGCCCGCGACCAGGCCGAGGCCACCGCCGAGCAGCCCTCCGAGGCCGCCGAGCAGCGCCGCCTCGAGGAGGAAGAAGAGCACCACCCGCCGGCGCGCGGCGCCGATGGCCACCATCAGGCCGGCCTCCAGCCTCCGCTCGAGCACCGTGGCGGTCATCGCCGCGGTGACCCCCACCGCGGCGCCGACCAGCGCCACGACGGCGAGCGCCAGCAGCACGCCGCGCAGCTTGCCGAGCACGGCGGCGGTGGCGGCGGTGACGCCGTAGACCACCCGCGCCTCCGCCTCCGGCAGCGCCTGGTGCAGCTGGAAGGCGACCGAGGAGGGGTAGGCGGTGCAGTACCAGGTCTCGTACTCCCTCGGCGTCATGCCGCGCGGGTCGCGCACGTTGCGGCTCTCGGGATTGGTCTGGGCGAAGATCTCGGCGCGCAGGAAGCGTCCCGGCTGCCCGGCGAGGCCGCCGACGACCGCCAGCGGCACGAACGCCTGGTCGTCCTCTTCGCCGCCGCTGGTGACGATGCCGGTGACCGCCAGGGGGACCGACCGGGCGCCGAGCGACGCCCGCAGGTGCCCGCCGATCCCGAGATGGAGCCGCGCCGCCAGGCGCCGGCCGAGCACCGCCTCGGCAGGACGGAGGTCGGCGAGGTCGGCGGCGCCAGCCTCGGCAGCGGACTCGTCGCGTGGCCAGCGCCCGGCCACGCGCAGGGTCGGCCGGGTCGCCGGCAATCCCGTACGCCACTCCGGTTCGAGCGCCGATTCGAGCGAGTGATGGAACCAGGTGCCCACCACCTCCGCGATCACCGGCATCGAGGCGGCGCTCCGAGCCTCGCTTCCCCGCTCCACGGCGAGGCGCAGGCGCAGCGGGTAGAGGGGCGCCATGGCGGCGATGTTGTTGCGCCAGAAGATCCTGCGCACCAGCGGCAGGCGCGCCACCGCCAGCGTCGCTTGCCCCGGCCCGGGGACCAGCTCGAGGTTGGCGCCGTAGGACGCGAGCTCGGCAGCCAGCCGGTCGCCGGAGGCCAGCATCACCTCGCCGAGCGCCGTGGCGCCGAGCGTTCCGAGGGCCACCGCCGTCACCGCCAGCAGCTTGCGGCGCGTGCCGCGGCGGAGAGATTCGATCAGCAGGCGGGCGTACATATGGGTGGAGGAGCTGGCCGAGCTGCCGGACCTTACATGCCGTGATGAGAGGCGGAGGCGTCGAACAGGGGCGCCCCCGCCGCCAGGTCGGTCGCGCGCAGCAGCAGCTCGCCGCCCTGGCGCCGCGACGGCAGCGGGACCGGGTTGCAGCCGCCGTGCTGGCCGATGCTGGGGGGATAGATGGTCGAGCCGCAATGCAGGCAGGTGACGTTGCCGCCCTCCTGGTAGTAGCCCTTGGCGCCGCAGATCTCGCAGGCGTCGAAGGCCGTCGCGATCGCCGTGCCCGGCTTGCCCGGGTCGTCCAGCGGCACGACGATGAAGCGCACGGTGGCGCTGCCAAGCGTCACGACGTACCGTCGCAGGGCCGTGCCGCGGAAGTCCGCAACCGGCAGCCGCACCAGACCGTCGGCGCCCACCGCCACCGGCGAGGCGGCCGACAGCGTCGCCGGCGGCCGCGAGTAGACGAACCCCAGGCCGAGCGCCGCCAGGATCGCGACTCCGAGGCTGCCGCCCCAGACCCGCGCCCGCGCCTGCCGCTCCGCCGCCGCACGCTCCAGGCGGGCGGTCGCACTCCCGCCGCCGGGCGCCGTTCCCATGGGGGTGACGCGGGCGAGCGGCGCTGCCGACCCGAGGGGGGCGGGCGACCCGAGGGGGGCGTCCGCCGCGATGGCGGGCGGGCTCGCGGCACCGCGGCGGCCGCCGCTCCCCGGCACCAGCAGCATGAGCAGCGGCAGCGCCAGCACCGCCACGATGAAGAAGAACTCGTTCTTGACCAGCGGACCGATGGTCGCCATCGAGGTCTGATTGGCGGGCAGCCACCCTGCCTCGGCCAGCTCGTGATAGCCGTTCACCAGCAGCTGGGCGACGAAGATCAGCAGCGCGATGCCGGTGATCTTGAAGAAGCGCCCGAGATCCACCCGCAGGCTGCCGCGCACGAAGAGCACGCCGAAGACGAAGGCGGCGATCAGGCCGCCCAGCACGCCGAGCAGGGTCTCGAGCCCGCCGGTGGTCAGCGACAGGGCCGACAGGAAGAGCACCGTCTCCATGCCTTCGCGGAAGACCATCAGGAAGGTGAACAGGAAGATGCCGGCGCCGGCCGCGGCGGCCCGCTCGCGCGTCACGATGCGCGCCAGCGTGCCCTTCACCTGGCCGGAGAGCGCCCTGCTGTGGCGCCACATCCACACCAGCATCGAGCCGACGACCACCGCCGCGACGAGGTAGAGCACCCCTTCGAGGACCTCCTCGCTGATGGCGAGCCGGCGCAGCAGGAAGCCGCCGACGACGCTGGCGGCGATCGCCGCGAGGATGGCGGCCCACACCGCCCCCAGGTGACGGCCGCCGGCCTCGCGCCGCAGGAAAGCGGCGATGATGCCGACCACCAGGGCCACCTCGATCCCTTCGCGGAGGGTGACGATCAGGGCTTCAAGCATGGTCGCCCGTTGCAGCCGTCTCGGCAGGGGCGCCGCGATCGCGGGGAGCGCCGCCGCCCGCCGAGGAGCACGCCTGACAGAGGCCGTTGATCTGCAGACTGTAGGCGCTGGGCACGAAGCCGTGAGCGCGGCAGATCTCCGACTGCAAGGCGGCGATCCCGGGGCTCAGGAACTCCACCACCCGGCCGCAGACCGTGCACACCAGGTGGTCGTGCCGCTGCCCGCCGTGGACGTGCTCGTAGAGGTAACGCCGGCGGCCGAGCCGCTGCTTGCGGGCAAGGCCGCTCGCCACCAGCAGGTCCAGGTTGCGGTACACCGTGGCCCGCGAGATCTTCAACCCGCGGCCCCGCGCCGCCGCCAGCAGGTGCTCGGCGTCGATGTGGCCGTGCTGGCGAAAGACCTCGTCGAGCAAGGCGAGCCGCTCGGCGGTGACCCGGTGGCGCCGCTGTCTGAGGAAGCTCAGGAAGCTTTCTTTCTCGCGCTGGTCGGCCATCTTGGAGTTATTGAGACGTCCTCTCAATAACTGTCTTCATTCTGGACTGGATCAGTACTGTTTGTCAACGGGTAGGCCTACTCGGGCAAGGGGCCGAGGGGGCGAGACCCCCCTGAGCCCGTATGGGCGAGGGGTCCAAGTCTATAGGGCAGCAGCGGAGGACTGTGACCCCTCGCCCATACGGGCTCAGGGGGGCCTCGCCCCCTCGGCCCCTTGCCCGAGTAGGCCGGGCAGCACGCAGAGGGGAAGCAGGGCCGGGCCGATGGTACACTGCCATCCCGCCGTCCGCCTGGGCCGGCACCCAGGCTATCAGGCCGAGATCCCCAGAGGAGTCCGCGTTCGGATCATGACTGAACAGGCGCGCTCGACGACCGACTACCAGATCGCCTCGGAGCAGTTCGACATCGCCAGCGAGATCATGGGGCTGCGCGAGGAGCTGCGCGTCCTGCTCAAGACCCCCTTCCGCGAGATGCGGGTCGCGGTGCCGATCCGCCGCGACGACGGCACCGGCGCGGTCTTCGTCGGCTACCGCGTGCAGCACAACGGCGCGCGCGGCCCGTGCAAGGGCGGCATCCGCTATCACCCCGACGTCGATTTCTACGAGATCCGCGCGCTCGCCGCGCTGATGACCTGGAAGACCGCGCTGATGGACATCCCGTTCGGCGGCGCCAAGGGCGGCGTGGCCTGCATCCCCTGGGAGATGAGCACCGCCGAGCTCGAGCGGCTGACCCGCAAGTTCATCCAGCGCATCTCGATCATCCTCGGCGTCAACCGCGACGTCCCGGCGCCGGACATGTACACCAACGCCCAGACCATGGCCTGGATCATGGACCAGTACGGGCGCAAGAACGGCTACACCCCGGCCATGGTGACCGGCAAGCCGCTCGAGCTCGGCGGCTCCCAGGGACGCGAGGCGGCCACCGGCCGCGGCACCATCTTCGTGCTCGAGCACGTGGCGCGCGAATGGGGAGTCGACCCGGCCGGCGCCACCGCCTCCATCCAGGGCTTCGGCAACGTCGGCGCCTTCGCCGCCCGCTTCTTCCACGAGCTGGGCGGCAAGGTGGTGGCGGTCTCGGACATCAACGGCGGCCTGCACGCCCCCGACGGCCTCGACGTGCCGGCGCTGCTCGCGCACGTGGCGCAGCACCGCACCATCGCGGGCTTCGCGCAGGGCAAGCCGATCACCAACCAGGAGATCCTCACCGTCCCCTGCGACTTCCTGATCCCCGCGGCGCTCGGCGGCGTGATCAATCGCACCAACGCCGACCAGGTGCGCGCCCGCTTCGTGATCGAGGGCGCCAACGCGCCGACCACGCCTGCCGCCGAGCAGAAGCTGGCGGAGCGCGGCGTCATCGTCGCGCCCGACATCCTGGTCAACGCCGGCGGCGTGACCGTCTCCTACTTCGAATGGGTCCAGAACCTGCAGCAGTTCTACTGGGAAGAGGAGCAGGTCAACCGTGAGCTGGCCAAGCGCATGGAGCGGGCCTGGGGCGAGGTACTGGAGGTGCACAAGCAGCGCCAGGTGGACCTGCGGCGCGCCGCCTACCTGATCGCCATCGACCGCGTGGCCAGGGCCGAGAGCCTGCGCGGCTTCGAGTAGAGAGCGCAGCAGCAGCTGAGGGAGGATGCTCGGCGGTGATCGCGGGCCTGGAGGGCGGCGATCTCCCTCCGGCCTCCCTTTGGGCGAGGCCTGACATGCGCAGGCACGGCAAGACTTCGAGGCCTCGCCCAAAGGGAGGCCGGGGGAAGATCGCCGCCCAGGGGGCTCGCGGGCGGGTGGGCGTCAGCCGCGCTCTTCGAGCGGCACGAACTTGCGTTGTGGCGCGCCGGTGTAGATCTGGCGCGGGCGGTTGATGCGGGTCTTCGGATCGTCGCGCATCTCTTTCCAGTGCGCCAGCCAGCCCGGCAGCCGGCCGAGGGCGAACATCACCGTGAACATGTTCGTGGGGATGCCCATGGCGCGGTAGATGATGCCGCTGTAGAAGTCGACGTTCGGGTAGAGCTTCCGCTGGATGAAGAACTCGTCGTGCAGCGCCACCTCCTCGAGCGCCTTGGCGATGTCGAGCAGCGGATGGCTGGCGCCGATCTCGGCGAGCACCTCGTCGCAGGTCTGCTTCAGGATGCGCGCCCGCGGATCGAAGTTCTTGTAGACGCGGTGGCCGAAGCCCATGAGCCGGAAGCCGGAGCCCTTGTCCTTGGCCATGTCGACGTACTTCTTGTAGTTGCCGCCGTCGCGCTGGATGTGCTCGAGCATCTCGATGACCTGCTGGTTGGCGCCGCCGTGCAGCGGCCCCCACAGCGCGCAGATCCCCGCCGACATCGAGGCCCAGAGGTTGGCCTGGCTGCTCCCCACCATGCGCACCGTCGAGGTGCTGCAGTTCTGCTCGTGGTCTGCGTGCAGGATGAGCAGCAGGTTCAGCGCCCGCTCCAGCACCGGGTTGACGTTGTACGGCTCGGCCGGCACCGCGAACATCATGTGCAGGAAGTTGGCGCAGTAGGACAGGTCGTTGCGCGGATACATGAACGGCTGGCCGATGCTCTTCTTGTGCGAGAAGGCGGCGATGGTCTTCGCCTTCGCCAGCAGGCGGATGATGTTGAGGTCGATGTCCTCCTGGCGCTCCGGGTAGTAGGCGGAGAGGCTGGCGACCATCGCCGACAGGATCGCCATCGGGTGCGCCCCCGCCGGGAAGCCCTCGAAGAACTTCTTCATGTCCTCGTGCAGCAGGCTGTGATAAGTCAGGTTCTGACGGAACTGCTTGATCTCGGCGGCATTCGGCAGGTGGCCATAGATCAACAGGTAGCAGACGTCGACGAAGTTCGTGCGGCCGGCGATCTCTTCGATCGGATATCCCCGGTAGCGCAGGATCCCCGCCTCGCCGTCGATGAACGTGATCGCGCTCTCGCAGGCGCCGGTGTTGCCATAACCGGGATCGAGCGTGATGTACCCGGTCGCCGCCCGCAGCTTCATGATATCGATCGCTTTTTCGCCCTCGCTGCCGATCACCACCGGGAGCTCGTGCTCCTTGCCTTCAAGGACCAGCTTCGCCGCCGGCGGCGCCGCCGCCGGGTGAGCGCCCGCGCCCGCCACGTCCTCCGTCGCCACCATCACCGCCTCCGCCTCTCGCGTCTGCTGCGCCATCGCGACTCTCCTCGAGGACGACGTTTCGTCCTCCGAGATCGAGTTTACACCACCCTCAGTGCTCCCGCAGCAGCTCGGTGATCGGCCGGCGGGCGGCGCTCCAGGCGGCCGGGAAGCCGCCCACCACGCCGGTGACGAGCGCCAGCAGCACGCCCATCCCCAGGATCCACGGCGCGGTGCGCAAGCTGAAGGTGATCTCGCTGAAGGTGACGCCGTTCATCGTCGCCGCCGTGACCCCGTTGAGCGGCAGCGCCAGCAGGCTGCCCACCACCCCCGCCACCAGGCCGAGCACCGCCGCCTCGATGACGAAGGCGAGCAGGATGGAGTGGCGGCGGAAGCCCAGGGCGCGCAGGGTGCCGATCTCGTGGCCGCGCGCCGACACCTGCGCGAACATGGTGTTGGCGGCGGCGAAGCAGGCGCCGACGGCCAGGAACACCGCCAGCACGTTGCCCAGGATGATGAACTGCGCCGAGGCGATGTTCGCCTGCTCGGCGTAGTACTGGGGCTCCGCCAGCGCGGTGAGATGCAGCTGCTGGTCCCCCTTGATCCGCGCGACGAGCTCCTGGGCGTCGGCCGGCGAGGCAGCGTGCAGCAGCGCCGAGGAGTAGCTGGCGATGCGGCGGAAGGCGCCGTTGAGGTCGGCCAGTGGCCCCCACACCTCGGACTCGAAGCTGCTGCCGCCGGCGGCGAAGATCCCCACCACCTTGAAGGGCACGCGCCCGAAGTTGACGGTCGAGCCGAGGCGCAGGGCGGGATAGGTGGCCGCCAGGCTGCGGCCGACGATCACCTCGGCCTTGCCCGGCTCGAAACGCCGCCCGTCGATCACCTGCACCTGCGTCCGGACGTTGAACAGCGACGGCTCGACGCCGCGGATCGAGACGTTGGTCTCGCCGCCCCCCGCGCGCCTGAGGATCTGCAGGATCAGCG